>JAEWMK010000079.1 GCA_023457235.1 Bacillota bacterium | reverse complement strand
TCGTCGTGTTTCCTTTATCTCAGTCGATGTGCTCCAGTCCATACGTCGCTAAACGGGCGCTTCCGCTTTTCTATTAATCTTCCATTGTTGAGAGGTCGCCTGTTGGTAGGCCTAGTTCCCATGCCTTTAAGACACGGCGCATGATTTTTCCTGATCTTGTCTTGGGAATTGTTTCACGAACCTCAATCATTCTTGGTGCAGCATGTGCAGCTAAACGAGTTTTAACAAATGAACGAATTTCCTCTTTTAATTCATCGCTATCAACGAAACCTTCACGAAGTGTAATAAACGCTTTAATGACCTCACCACGAACTGGATCAGGAACACCGATTACACCTGCTTCAGCAACAGCCGGATGTTCTACAAGCTTGCTTTCAACCTCAAACGGTCCAACCCGCTCACCTGATGTATTGATAACATCGTCCACACGGCCTTCAAACCAGAAGTAGCCATCTTCATCCTTGTAAGCAGAGTCCCCAGTTACAAACCAGCCCGTTTCAAAATATTGATCATATTTCTCTTGGTTATTCCAAATAGCTCGTACCATTGCCGGCCATTTTGGTTTAATCGCCAAGTTACCCATTCTGTTTGGTGGTAGTTCATTTCCTTGGTCATCGACGATTGAAAGTGTAATGCCTGGAAGCGGCTTACCCATTGAACCAGGACGAATTGGGTTACAGCGGAAGTTCGCACAAATACAAGAACCCGTTTCTGTCATCCACCAGTTATCATGGATGCGATGATTTAATACCTCTAATCCCCATCGAACTACTTCAGGATTTAATGGCTCACCAGCTGAAAGGATATGGCGTAGCTTTGATAGATCATATTTCTTCGGAAGCTCATTTCCTGCTGCCATGATCATACGTAATGCTGTTGGTGCACTGAACCAAACATTTACCCCATACTTTTCAAGAGTTTGGAACCATTCTTCTGCTTTAAATCGCCCTCCACGTAAAACAGCTGTAACGCCATTTAACCAAGGTGACCACATACCCGCAGATGTCCCAGTTACCCAGCCTGGATCAGCTGTACACCAATATACATCTCCTTCGCGTAGGTCATAAGTCCATTTTCCTGCTAGGTACTGATGAACCATTGCATCATGAACTTGAAGTACACCTTTTGGCTTACCTGTTGAACCAGACGTATAATGAATTAGCATTCCTGTTTCACGGTCAACCCATTCAATTGTATATTCATCAGACTTGCTCATTAATTCTTGAAATAAAATTTGATTATCTGCTGTTGTCTCTTCTCCGCCTACTAAAATGACATGTTTTAATTCTGGAAGTTCGTCAACTGGTATACGTGATAATAATGCTGGTGTTGTTACAACAGCCACTGCCCCGCTGTCACTCAAGCGGTCCTTAACAGCCTCTTCCATAAATGCTTCAAACAATGGACCTGCAATCGCTCCCATACGGATAGTACCTAAAATTGAAATATATAATTCTGGTGTACGTGGCATGAAAATAAAGACGCGATCCCCTTTTTCCACACCATATGAACGCAATCCGTTCGCAAATTGACATGAAAGCTTTTGGATATCCTGGTAAGTATAGGCTTCATCACGGACACCATCTGTAAAAAATAAGGCCGTTTGATCCGCTTTTCCATTGTTTACGTGACGGTCAATTGCTTCGTAAACCATGTTAACCTTCCCTGTTTGGTACCAAGTAAACGTCTTCTCAATCTCTTTCCAGTCAAAATTGGCAACTGCTTTATCATAATTTTTTAGATTTGCTGTTTCGTCGATCAATAGTACTTCGTTTGTCATTGCGTTCGTTGTCATATCCCCTGACCCCCAAATATTAAGATTTTCTATTGTTATATAACACTACCACATATCGACAAAATGTTAAATATTTTTTCAAATGTTCACAAAATTTTATAAATTACTTATAAAAGAATAATTCGCTTTCAAATAGCTTATTTTAAGCCGAAACAAAATTTTTACATCATTAGACAGAATTCGGCAAATAAAAAAACTCGCATCACTTGGTAAATACAACCAATAATAATACGAGTTTGCAGTCTATTGTTATATAACATCTACATTTCAATCAAAAGGCTTCCATCGAACAAAAATAGATACTTTTCGACAGCTGGCAGCTTCCAAATTTCCTGAAGCGCCCTTGCGTATAAATCAATTTGCAAACGATAGCGTTCTTCCAATGTTTTTTTTGCAATTTCTTCATCTTTAAAGCGGCCGGTAATTGTATCAGTTTTATAGTCGATTAGAACGACTCCTCCATCATCCTTAAAAACGCAATCCATAACTCCTTGAACTAAAACATTGGCAGTATCCCCCTCCGCCCAATCGGGATAGGCATCTTTCGCAGGAAGCGCCAAGCTAAAGGGTACTTCACGACGAACCTTATCCGCCTTTACTAATCGTTGTCCTAACGGAGTTTCAAAAAACTGAATGATACTGTCTATATCAATTACTGCACTCTGTTCCTCAGTCAATAGCTCCTTAATCACCATGGATGCTAATAAATTCGATAGTGATTCATGTGTGATTTCTGTACGTAAATCTATATGCTGCATGACCATATGCATTGCCGTTCCTTTTTCAGCAGCCGTTAAAGATTTCTGCTGTAAAAACCTTGGGCGGTCCTGTAACGGCGCCCGGAACTTATGGATTAACTGCGTGTCTGCATATGCATCAGTCACTTGTTTTCTAGATTTGATCTCTGATACGGATTGTTTGGAGCGTTTTGTTTGTGCTTGCATAAATGGGTAATTCCATGACAGTTGATGATAAACGTCATGTTTCATGTCACTTTCGATTTGGACAGCCCGCCAATTTTCAATATCATCTAGTAACTGTAAATTTTGTTTCACAGATTCGGTTGAATCCTTAGGAAAGTTTTCTGCATTTAGAACATTGATCTCCCATTTAGAGGAATGGGAAGAAATTTCATTGGCATATTCTTTGGCACTTAGAACTGTACAATCAGGATGGCGGATTAATGCCGGTCCAATCCAGTCTAAATAACATTTTGCTTTCGCCCGCACATAATCCGGTAATAACCATTCATCTTCGTCAATTTCACTATTCCACTTATCGAGAGTTTTTTCCATATCCTTCACCGTGCCGACAAGGTAGAGTTTTTCTTTTGCTCTTGTCAGGGCTACGTAAAGAACACGCATTTCTTCAGCTAACAGCTCCATTTGCAGCCGCCGTTTCATCGCAAGGAGCGGCAGTGTTGGATAAGTAATACGCAGCTTTGGATTCACAAGCTTTGAACCAAATCCAAGCTCTTTATGCAACAGTACTTTTTTTCGAAGATCCTGCATATTAAATTGTCGGCCAAGACCCGCTACGAAAACAATCGGAAACTCTAATCCTTTACTTTTATGGATCGTCATCATCCGAACTACATCCTCTTGCTCTCCAAGAGCTCTAGCCGTACCTAAATCTTCCCCACGATCCTGCATACGTTCTATAAATCTCAAGAAACGGAATAAGCCTCGGAAAGAGGTTTCCTCATATTGCTTGGACCGGTCGTAGAGAGCCCGTAAATTTGCCTGACGCTGTTTTCCACCGGCAAGACCACCAACATAATCAAAATACCCTGTATCCCTGTATAATTGCCAAACAAGTTCTGATAAAGCCCCTTGCCTTGCTCTTGTTCTCCATGCCTTTAACTCTTTATAAAATAAATCTAGTTTTTCGGCTAATTCCTGATTGGCACCTGATCTAATATAGCTTTTTACACTCTCAAAAAAACTATTGTTTTTATCATGAATTCGAATCATTGCCAGTTGTTCTTCCGTTAAGCCGACAATCGGTGAACGAAGGACCGCAGCTAATGGGATATCCTGATAGGGATTGTCGATTATCTTTAAAAGGGAAAGCATCACCGTAACTTCAGTTGCTTCAAAATAGCCAGTAGAAAGCTCGGCATATACCGGAATTCCAAGCTCCTTAAATTCTTCCATAATCGTTTCCGCCCATGGCATCGACCGTAATAAAATGACAATATCGCGATACGTTACGTTTCGTTCTTTGCCGCTTTTATCTGTCACTTTATAGGGCTTTTCTATTAATTCTTTTATTTTTAAACCGATAACCCTGGCTTCTAATTGAACAGTTTCCAATTCTGCCATATCCTCTGAGATTGATTCATCCTCATCATCCTCGTCGTCATTTACCTCTTTCTCACTTGACTTGTCTTTCCGATCGATCAAGAGAAGTTCGGCTTTAGTCTCTTCGGATTCAAGGTAATTCATATTTCCTAACTTAAGTTCAGCATCATCATCGTACTCAATTTCCCCAACCGTTTGATTCATGATCTGCTTAAAAATAAAATTCGTTCCCGCTAATACTTCGGCACGGCTGCGGAAGTTTTTCGATAAATCAATCCTAATTCCCGCACAATCTACAGAATCCTCCTTCTGGAACAATCTGTATTTTGTTAGAAAGAGATGAGGCTCTGCCAAGCGGAAGCGATAAATCGATTGTTTCACATCGCCTACCATAAATAAATTATTGGAACAGGATACTAGTTTAATAATTGTTTCCTGAACAAGGTTTGTATCCTGGTATTCATCTACCAGCACCTCTTGAAATAAATCTCTGTAGTTTTCGGCTACCTCAGAAGGCACGAGCTCGTCAATTGTTGACTTTTCGTTCTTTAAAATTCGCAGACAAAAATGCTCTAAATCTGCAAAGTCGACAAGTCCTTTTTCTTTTTTTACCATTTCATAGCGATTTGAAAATTCTTTAACAAGCTCAATTAATGTTTCAACAACCGGTTTCATTTCCTGAATATCCTTAAGGAAATACTCAGGTTTGCGGCTGAAAAGCTCGTCCTTTATTTTTTCAAACTGACCTTTTGCTTTTTCACGAAGTGATTTTACATTTTCTTGCATGCTTTTTAAATATTCCTCACCTTTACAAGGCTTAAGCTTGCCAAAAGACGCTGTTTGCATGATTTCATAAATGTTTTGCCATGACTGTTCACTGGCATGTAGAAGATCTTCAATTAGTTGTTGGTTCGCAATTACATTATCAGCATAAGGAGCAGGTCCTCCAGGCTGTTTCGTTATTTCTAAGGCGCGACTTAAGAGCTCTCTACATCCTTGCAGTTGAATTTTGATATCCTCTCTCAAATCCTTCAACCACGATAGTTCATCAATCTCGCTAATATTATCAATATCATAGACCTGCATGATTTGCTCCAACCATTCAGTAGGCCATGGATAAGAACGGGAGAAATCGTAAAGCTTTCTAATTAAAAGCTGCAATTCTATATCACTACGGTCATCACTGTATCGATCCACTAAATCATAGAAACGCTCATTGTTCTCTAAACTATATTGCTCCTCAAAAAGCTCCTCCATTACTTCTTCCATCAACAGTTCTGCTTCTGTTTCATCAGCAATTCGAAAGCCTGGATCCAAATCAATATGGTAGTAATATTTTCTTAATACATTAAGACAAAATGAATGCAGCGTCGAAATCGATGCCCGGTTTAGTAGCGTCAACTGTCTGCGCAAATGGAGAGAGGAAGGGTGTTTGGCGATTTCTTTTTCCAATGCTTCCCCAATTCTTTTTCTCATTTCAGCTGCAGCCGCATTCGTAAAGGTAACAACTAGTAAGCGGTCGACATCCACAGGATTGTTAACGGACGTGATCTTTTTAATAATCCGTTCAACTAGGACCGCTGTTTTACCTGACCCAGCTGCCGCCGCAACAAGGATGTCCTTCCCGCTAGTGGCGATTGCCCGCCACTGGTCGTCCGTCCATGTGCTGTTTTCTGGTTTTATTAATTCGTTATTCAAGATCTGTTCCTCCCTCCATCCGAATTTTTTCTAGGATATCTTCATTTTTTTCAGGAATTAAAATATTATATTTGTTCTCTTGGAATGAACGGTCAAATTGACATATCGACTTATAGGAACAAAATGCGCATGGTGTGTGATTTTTCATTTTATACGGCTCGATATCAATTACTCCGTCTGTGATCGCTGTTCCGATGTCTTGGATTTTAGTACGAACAAAGCCTCTAATATGGTCAAAATCCTTCCCGCTCGCAACGGAGGAATTGCTATAAAAGCCGCCGTCTTTTTTCAAGGCGACTGGAATAACTTCCGAATAGCCTGTCTCAAGTGATTGATCCATGAGACGGATCGCTTCTTGGTCAGCAACAAGCAAACCTTTCATCTTAAAGCGTTTATAGATTTCTTTTTCAATCTCTTCAAATGTTGGAACAGTAGACTTATTAAGCATTGGATTATGAACATGGAAATATAGAACTCCTGCTGGAGAGGCTTCTGTCCCAATCCACTGCTTCGAATTAGTGATCACAACATCGAGATAGGTTAGCATTTGTAGGGCTAGCCCATAATAAACCTCCGTCAGATTCAAAGCTTTTTGGCTTGATTTGTAATCAATCACTCGGAGGTAAACGCCATTGTCGCCTGCTGATTTATCAACTCGGTCAATTCGGCCAACAACCTCCATTGTGCAGCCATTTTTCAATGTAAACCGGAGCGGTGATAACGGCCCCTTTGGTCCGAATGATAATTCGAGACCTATCGGTTCAAAGCCGCTTATTTTCGCATGTTCACTTAATACGATCGAAGCTCTTCCAACGACCTGCTGCAACTTTCTTTTAATATAATGAAAGCGATTTGAACTCAATAATATTTCTTTTTGGATGTTTGGAGCTAAACGTTCTACCGCCTCAAATGCTAGCTGTTCGCATTGTTTTCTCGTAAGGTTCGACCAATTCAAATCATTTTGTTGAATAATATCCGTAATCAATTTTAAAGCTGCATGGAATAATTGTCCGATATCAGGTGCTTCAAGCCGGAATATTTGCCGCTCCTCTAAACGCAGACCATACGAAATAAATTGGGAATATGGACAGGCTTGGAACAGCTCCATCCGGGACACACTTGCTTTTATCTCATCACCATATAGCTCGCGACTAATTTCCTCTGGAAGTTTTTTTGTTGTATTTATGTAAAATAAACTTCCCAATACTTTTTTGCCGTAAATTTCCCACTCTTTTTGTTCGGCAACCCAGTTATAAACATCCCACCATAATTCATGAACAGGATATCCTCTTTTCCAATTTTGCAGCTGGATTGACAAATAGGACATCGTCTTTTTGGGATTTGTAATATAGTTTAGCTGCTCGTCTAGTGCTTCCTCATTTGGCTCATTTAAGATGAGATTTTCTTTTAATGTTGGGAAAAGATCTTTAAGTCTATTAAACAAAATCGATGGAACAAGAGATTTCCCTTCATCATCGGCCATTGGATAGCTTAAATAAAGAAAATCCGAAGCACTTGTTAAAGCAAGATAAATTAAAAATTGTTCATCCAAGAGCTGCTGCTTACTTCCTGGTGCTAATGTGAAACCGGTACTCGCTAGAAATTCTCTTTCTTCCTCGGTTACGACCCCTTCTTCTACAGGTTTTAATGGAATGACGCCATCATTCGCCCCAAGAATAAATGCGCATTTAATGTTTGAAAAACGGGAGCGTTCCATATCTCCAACCAACACTTGGTCCATCGCCGGTGGTACCGTTGCAAAATGCATATTTTCTAGGCCTGAATGAATCATTTTACGGAAAAGGTCGAAGGAAAGCTCTTCCTCACCCATTAAGGATGCCATCTGATCTAAAAGCTCAAGAACAGATTGCCATACTTGACTATGATCTCTTGATTCGACTAAGTTACCTGCTTCCTCGGCCTCAATGCAAAGGCGATTGATTTTGGTTGGTATTTCTAAATTCTCTAAGAAATAATAAAGTGCTTCACAGTAATCACGGCCTGTTTTAGCCTTTTTTGTATTTTTTTCAAAAGCAAGAAAAGGATCCGTGATTAAGCTGCGTAACTCATTAATTTTTTTCTCGTATTCTTTTTCTTTATCTGTTTTCGGAATGCTTTGCCCCTCAACCGCTTGAAAACGTCTATATTCCCATGGCTTTTTATCAGTCCAACGCCAACCTTGTATCCCATAGGCCAACACATAATTTTCAAACTGATCCATGTCTTCACGGATTCGTTCTCTATTACTCTTAAATGGAAACAGTAAATCCGTTTTGACACACCGAAAAATTGGTTCATAGCGCCAACCGCCTTGAATTACATCTAATGATGAACGGATAAATTCAATGAGCGGATGATTTAACATCGATCGTTTTTGATCTAAAAACAGAGGAATATGGTAATCCTCAAAAACAGTTTTTAAAAGATCATGGTAGGAATGGCTGTCTCTTAATAAAATAGCGAAATCACGCCAACGGTAGTTGTTTGTTTTTACTAATTGCAAAATTTCTCGAGCAACACTTTCGACCTCTGCACGACGGTTGACAGCGGCATTGATGTCAATTGCAAAAGGTTCTGTTAGTTTGGTTGTTTCGGTTTTTCCAGAAAACTTGACGCTTGGTCGGCTGTCGTAATGTTGTTCAAGATGATGCAGTGCCGGTGCTAGGATAAACCTGAACGACTCATTCAAAAGCACCGGTTTTTCAAGCTCTATGTTGCTTTCCTTAGCAGAATTTAGGATGCTAAAGTATGTATTCACTGTCATCCGATATAAATTTAAATCATGAATATCCTGACGAAGATCAGTTGGGTCAAGTGTAAGCGCAATGGTAACGCTGTTACACTGTTTTAACAACTCGCTAAGAACCTCCAATTCCTGCGGTGTAAAACTATGGAATCCATCAATATAGACGTCTGCTCCTTTTAGTTCCTCAGACTTTGAGATCTTTTCAGCTAAAAGACGAAGGTAATCCTCGGAATCCACATAATGCGCCAATAAATGATTTTCATAATCATGATAAATTAACTGAAAGTCATTAAGTTTATTAGCTAATATTTCTTTATTGGAATTACTTTGATCTGTTTGTGACAGCTGTGTACTTTTTTCTTGAAGAAGATCTGGAGTAATGCAATACCGCTTAAATTCTGCAATCATTTCTTCAAGCTGTTTGATAAAACCGTTTTGATCCACAGCCCTTGTAAACACCTTCAGTTCATCCTTGCGATGTTCGATAATTTTCCGAAGTAGCATATGGAGTCCGACACTATTAAGATGAAAACGGCTAAAGCCTTCCGTTTCTTGCAATATCCTCCATGCTAAACGCGTAAAACTAAACACTTGCGAACGGATCATACCATGTAATCCTGGCGTATTTATTAATTGATATTCTATTTGAAAGGTCATTTGGTCAGGTACTAGATAAATGATTGGTGGGCCTAACGGGTCTTGCTCTAGTTTATCTATAACCTCGTTTAATAAAAAGGTTGATTTTCCGCTCCCCGAACGCCCTAAGACAAATCGTAACGTCGACATAATTATCCCCCCTACTTGCTAAATTGAAAGAAATGTTGGTTAATTCATGAATTCTAATGATTAGTAATGCTGGTTATGCTGTAAATTATTATACCATTACGCGGGGCGGGCAAAAAATAATTGGAGTTGGGAAGTGAGGTTGAATTCGGAGAATTTGGATCAAAGACAAAAAGATCAAGAGCTATCTCTTGACCTTTTTCTATGACCCGTACGGGATTCGAACCAGCGACCGATCGGTTAACAGCCGATAGCTCTACCACTGAGCTACTGAGGAATGAAATGGGCCTGAATGGACTTGAACCATCGACCTCACGCTTATCAGGCGTGCGCTCTAACCACCTGAGCTACAAGCCCATTTTTTGAATTGCTTCTACATTATATCATATAAAAACCAACATTACAAGAGATTTTTATAAAAAAAATTAAAATGGTGGGGCGTTAGGGATTCGAACCCTAGACCCACTGATTAAGAGTCAGTTGCTCTACCAACTGAGCTAACGCCCCAACACAATCAATATTATACCATATAT
>JAEWMK010000078.1 GCA_023457235.1 Bacillota bacterium | reverse complement strand
TCCTTATGAAGATCTTCATAATAGGCGGGGTTTTCAGTTACATAGCGTTCCTCGTATTCATAAACCCATTCTTTAAATTCCTTTTTCATTTTTTCACAATAAGGACATCCGGTACTGCTATAAATGATTATTTCAGCCATTTGAATTACTCCCTTTTAAAATTTATTATTGATCACGTATTAAGACTAACTTTTTATAATGAAAACTACATTAAATTAAATATCAATTTATAATTATTATAATCTAGATAAAATAGGATGTCAACTTAAAATAAACATTTTTCTTATTTTCAAAAAATGTATTCATCCATGCACAATTCTTTCATATATATATTAATAATATTCTTTTTCCTTAGGGGGGTATTTATGAAAAATATTGTTATTGACTCAGATGATATTGCAAAATTTTTTTATGAAAGATTAATCCAATCCGGTTTTGTTCCATCTGAAGAAGAGACATTATTAATTGCTGATATAGCCTTTGACTATTTATTAAGTATAGGTATTATTGAAGAAATTGATGATGAATAATCAATAAGCCTATATTAAATTTTCCCCGGTTCCCCCCTTTTTTACTACAGGTCATACCTTTCTATTTTTTTATCTCCATTATGAATTCATTAACAACAATTACATAAACTATTGTTGTCCAACAAAAGGAGGTAATAGGGATGACACATAAAGAACAGAGTAATAAAATTGCAGAAAAAAATTACCAATCTGCAGATTATAATAGTAAAAATGAACTTGATTCTGGCCTAGCAACTACCCATGAACAGGTGAGTGATACGTATACAGAGGGCACGCTTGAAGCGAAAATTGATAATGTAAATGGTCAAGACATTGAAATCCCGAGAAAAGGCTTTGAAGGTTAAGTTTTAGGGGCTGACTTCTAAGCCTCTTTTTTATGAAAGTGAGGGATTTTTCTGCCATATCTAAAAATTGACCAAGCCTTTGATATGTATTATGAGATCAGAGGGGATGGGGACCCGATCATCTTTATTCATCCGCCCGCTATGGGCTTAGTTACATTCAAAAAACAAAAAACATTAGCCGAAAAATATAAGATGATTACGTATGATATAAGAGGAAACGGCCTTAGCGGGACTTCGAACGAAAAAATAACAATACCGTTGTTAGCAGCTGATTTAAAAAAGCTCTTGGATGAACTTCAGATTGATGAGGCTGTCATTTGCTGCTATTCCAACGCCGCTTCAATAGGTCTAGAATTTGCTTTGACCTACCCGAACCGGGTAAAAGCAATAATTTTATCTGGCGGATTTTCTGAAGTCGATAGTTTTTTACTAGCTCAACAATTCCACCTTGGTATGCTTACAGCACGTTGTAAAGGGATTAAGTTACTGGCAAAGGTGTTGGCTGTCAGCCATACAAAAGAAAAGGAATTTCAACGGGAAATATACAAATATATATTGAAGGTAAATCCAACGATTCTTTATGAAATGTACAAAGAAGGCCTTTATTATAACTGTACTAACAGGTTGTCACAATTAACGAAACCATTATTGCTTGTTTATGGAGGCAGAGATGATTATATTCATAAGCATTATAAAATATTTGAAAAGAGGATGAAGAACACAGATACCATTTTTATTGATAAATCTAAACATCAAATTCCAACGAAACATTATCACGAATTTAACATGATAATCGACAAATTCATGCAAAAACTAGCAAAGCCTTCGAGTTGAATAGTAATATTTTTACGATCAACTCGCTAATATTAGCTTGTAATGTCAATTCCTGCGCTTTCCCGAGAAATATTTATGCTTTAATTTAACGATAGTGGAGGTACTAATAAAATGAAGAAGAACAATACACAAATCAAATCAGAAGCAACTGTTGCACCAGGAATCGATGATGAACAAGGACTGGAATTAAAGGCTTCTCAGGAGGATATCAAGAAAGGGAACACAACAAAAGTAACGATGCTCTCCTATGATGAAAATGACCCTTCCTAAAACATTATAACGTAAAAATAAAAAAAGAGGTACTAAATATTGGTACCTCTTCCTATTTTTCTTCATTATTTTGATTTAGATCTATTTTTTCCCCACCAACCGTCAAATAACTATAGATGTTTATTTCCTCTGACAGTGTTTTTTTCATTCCTTGGATATAAGGTTTTACCAAGTCTTTAAAGTCCTCTTTAACACCATCTTCTGCTTGACCAAATACATATAATTTCTTCTCATCAAATAAAAAGGTTAGAAACCCGACCGGTTTATTATTTTGATCCACGATATTTAATAATTGGTAATCGTTTTTTATCATTTCAGGTGATAAATATATTTGCAAACACTATCCACCCCTTAAATTATTATTCGGTCTTTCATTATTCAGTTTTTAACTCAAGTGGCTTAAATAAGGAACCACCCATTTTCGCCTGAGGATTTTCGTTTTTAACATGAATCATGATCATACATAAAAGCCCTACAATAAGCGTTAAACTTGCTGTAGAAAGAAACATACCTGTTCTTGACCATTCCATTAACCATCCATAAATGGGAGGACCAATGGCTACTCCCAAAAATCTTACAGAGCCATATAATGAGGTTACAAATCCTCTTCGCGACGCCTCTACGGACCCGGTAATGAAGCTGTTTACACATGGGAGAACTAATCCTGTCCCAATACTCGAAATGGCCAATATAGCAATAAAAGGTATTAATTTTTCAAAAAATACGAGCGTTGCAAAAGAAGCAGTCATTAAGATAAAACCAATTACAATCAACTTTTTCATTAACGGCATATTTTTCCCAATTTTACTTCCTGTAACATAAGATGTAATCGTCATAAAAAGAAGAGGTATCGCTAAGATCCCGCCTTTTAATACACCGTCTGTATTATACGTTTTCTCTAATACATCCGAGATATAAAATAAAATTCCAAACAAGGTAAACAAACAAGTAGCCCCTGCTAAATAAGCAGTAAATAACCATCTGCCTTCCTGTTTAAAAACTGAAAATAATCCTTTAACATATGTTCCAACAGGCGGTGGCTCTTTCTTTTTCTTTTTTTCGTGTACAAAAAATATGGTTAGTAAAATTGATAATAAACAAAAGACTGGAAATGCAAAAAACGCTGCATACCAAAATAATAATGCCAAGAGTGACCCGATAATCGGAGAGACAACCTTACCAAAGCCATTTGATGCCTCTACAAGTCCAAGAACACGACTTTGTTGCCCCCCTTTGAATAGATCTCCTGTTAATGCCATGGCAATTGGGGCTGTACCAGCAGCTCCAATCCCTTGGAGAACACGTCCAGCCATAATCCACATATAAGGATCCTTAAACCATGCTGCCGCTGCACCAGCTAATAATCCACCTGCCCCATAAGTAATCAAGGCAGGTATAATAACGGCCTTTCTTGAAAAACGGTCAGATAAATATCCTAAGACAGGGATAGAAATAGCCGCTCCAACAGAAAACACAGTAATGATTAAACTAACTTGGAATTGCGAAATATCTAATTCAGATTTCATTTTTGGTAAAACAGGGATAAGCATGGAGTTCCCAAGCACTAAAATGAGCGGAATTGATCCAATAGCCAAAATAGTCATAAATGAATTGTTTTGTTTGGACAAGTGACTGTACAACTCCTTTAATACAAATTCTCATGACTTTACTATTGTTCGAAAAAGTAACGATTACTATACAAATAAACATCGCACAGTTTTTAACTTCATTCAGCAGAAGTCTACCTCTTCCATAAGTTGCAATATGAATGCAAATTAATATTTTAATTCAGTGGGGGTACAAACCCCTGCTGAATAAAGTTAAAGCCTCCGGCGGATGCCTCAGATTTTCAAAGGTAGTTTTTCGAGCAAGCTCGAAAAAATCTGGGCGCAAATACGCCAAGGCGCATTTGATTTAGAATAGCACCCTTTAGGTAAGTGCTGAATAGCATAAACAGAAGAAAAAAGGAGGCGTATATCCTAATGAACTTTCTTGATATGCCAAAGAGAACAACAGGTAACAGAATATTCGGATTGACATCTATTGCCGATTTTGGGATCCCGGTGGGACAATTACGATCTATTTTAGATGATTATCATTCTTATATTGATGTAGCAAAATTAGGTGTTGGTTCTGCCTATGTTACCCCAAACTTCGATGAAAAAATCAAATTATATAAACAATATGGAATTAAGGTATATTGTGGGGGAACATTATTCGAAAAATGTTACTATCAAGGAAAATTAAACGAATATAAAATGTTTTTGCAAAAACATGATGTAGAGTGGATTGAAGTGTCGAATGGAACATTGGATATACCTCTTGAAACAAGATTGGATCTTGTCAATGAATTGAAAGCCGATTTTTCCGTTTTAGGAGAGGTTGGCTCGAAAGACCAAACTCAAGAACTTTCTGCTAGAAATTGGGTATTAGAAATGAATTCATTACTTGAAGCTGGATGTAAGTACGTGATTACCGAGGGTCGTGATTCAGGGACAGCCGGTATTTACAACCCAAATGGGGAAGTCAAGAAATCAATTATTAAAGAGCTTGCAAAGCAGGTAGACATAAACAGAATCATTTTTGAGGCACCAACAAGTAAGCAGCAAATGTTTTTCATTAATGCCTTTGGGCCCAATGTTAATTTAGGTAACGTTAAAATTCAAGATACACTTTTATTAGAAGCAGAACGAGTAGGATTACGAAGTGAAACGTTTTTTATGGAGCTGGAATCAAATCCTGCCCGCCGTTAGAACAAGGAAAAAGGAGTAGCGGAACTAATGGAACTATTATTAATAAGACATTTACCAACGGAATGGAATAAATCTGGATTGCTTCAGGGTTCACAGGATATTTCACTACTTTCAGTTTTTGATGAAGATCTAGCAATAATAGAGGAAAATAAACAAATGATTAACTCTTTTCACCCAGAGATTGTAGTAGCAAGTCAATTAAAAAGAACACAACAGACCGCTTTACATTATGGCTTTCCTAATCCTTTTATTGAACCGCTACTTAATGAACTGAATTTTGGAAAATACGAAGGGATTGAGAAAAAACACCTATTAGAGGTAAAAGAATGGATTTCGGATCCTAAGTCACTTATATTAGGAGAGCGCTTGAGCGATTTTGAAAAGAGAATCATTCGGTTTCTTAACAAATATGATCACTATACTCGTATTTTAGTATTCGGACACGGTGCATGGATTCGCGCACTGCTTTCATTAAATCGAATAGGTTCCATAAAGGAAATGAATCGAATCGAAGTTTACAATAATGAATTGATTTACCTTACAATTAATCAACAATTGCTTCAATTGGGATAAGGGGGAGGTTATCTTGCTCACATATGACTCGTGTTCGGAAGAGTCACTGAAAACCATTTCTTTTAAAGAATCATTGGAATGCCTTAAATGGGCCTATAAAGAGTATGGTGAAGAAATCGTGTACGCATGCAGCTTTGGTGCGGAAAGCAGTGTACTGCTGCATTTAATAAGTAAGATTAAACCAAATGCAAGGATCACGTTTATCGATACATCTCTTCATTTTAAAGAAACGTATGAAATACTTAAGGAGGTCAAGGAAAAATATCATGACTTTCATATAAACTCCATTCATTCTAGTTTGTCATTAGAAGATCAAGAAAACCAATATGGTGCTAAATTGTGGGAAAAAAATCCCAATCAATGCTGTCAAATTAGAAAAATTGAACCATTGAAAGAAGAGTTAAAAAAATATAAGGCCTGGATTTCCGGTTTGCGCAGAAGCCAATCCGAAACGAGAGCTCGTATCGAATACCTCAACATGGACCATAAATTTAAAATGATAAAAATATGTCCGCTTATCCATTGGAAATGGGAAGAAATTTGGATGTACATTAAGTTGCATAAATTGCCATATCATGAACTCCATGACAAAGGATATCCGAGTATCGGCTGTGAGGTATGTACAAAACCGGTATTTGGAGAAGGCGATTCAAGACAAGGGCGTTGGCTGAATCATCAAAAAACTGAATGTGGCCTCCACATGGATTAAGCGATGTGAAAACAAAATGATCTATATAGTATCTTCAATGTTAGTTGCCTTATTTTTCGCAATGAATATGGGGGCTAGTGGTGCCGCTGCATCGATGGGAGTTGCCTATGGGTCCGGTGCTGTTTCCAATAAACGGGTTGCTCTAATCATTTGTGCTATTGGTGTATTTTCAGGTGCGGCCATCGGTGGGGGAGAAGTTGTAAAAACCATTGGTTCCGGAATCATCCCGTCCGGGGTCATCTCCGCTCAAATTGCGCTTATTATCTTATTAGCCGCAACTTTTACTCTCTTTATTGCTAATTTAATGGGGATCCCATTATCTACAAGTGAAGTGACAGTTGGCGCAATCGTTGGTGTTGGTATTGCCTTTCAATCCGTACACATCCATAAGTTATTTGTCGTTGTTTCCTTTTGGCTAATTATTCCTTTCATTGCTTTTGGATTGACCTTCATCACCGGATTTTTCTTATCAAAATGGAAAAAAATAAACGAATACAAGCATGCCCGTTGGGGCAAGGAATTAAAAATTCTGTTAATTTTCACCGGATTTATGGAAGCTTTTTCAGCAGGAATGAATAATGTCTCCAATGCCGTTGGGCCATTAGTTGGAGCAGGACTCATTTCGATTACAGCCGGCACGATTCTTGGTGGGATTTTTATCGCTTTAGGGGCCTTAACATTAGGTGGAAGGGTTATGGAAACAAATGGAAAAAGGATTACTAATCTTTCTTTAATCCAAGGTAGTACCGTTTCCGGGCTGGGAGCCATATTGGTCATCATTTGCTCGTTACTAGGAATGCCGGTTCCAATCACGCAAATAACTACGGCCGGAATTTTTGGGATAGGTGTATCTGAGCATGGTATGAAATTATGGCAAAAGGACATTATCAAACGAATGTTGAAAGTTTGGTTAGTGTCTCCGATATTTTCACTCGTTATTTCATATGGAACCGTCAAATTATTTTTTGAATGGGATTTCTATACCCTAGTTGCTATTCTATGCGTCTTCCTGGCTACGATTGGCACTATGAGCTTGTTAAAATCAACTAGAAATGAACAAAAGGATACCGCTCCAGCGGCTGCCTATACG
>JAEWMK010000077.1 GCA_023457235.1 Bacillota bacterium | reverse complement strand
AAACTTCGCTTTTACACTTGCCTTTACTTCGCTGATGGCATCTTCGCGGGCATGCTTTTCAGCAACTTGAACAGCTTTTTTAATGTCTTCTTCAGCTAACGCACGAACTTCTGCTTCAAGCTCAGCATCGACCTCATAAAGCTGAATTTCCATTTTTTCTTTACCAACTTGACTTACAATTTCCTCTTGGAAAGCGATTAGCTTTTTGATTTCTTCATGGCCAAACATAATCGCTTCAAGCATTGTTTCTTCTGGTACCTCTTTTGCACCTGCTTCAACCATATTAATGGCATCCTTCGTTCCAGCTACGACTAAATGAATATCACTTTTTCCTTCTTGTTCAACCGTTGGATTAATGATAAATTCATTATCAACACGGCCCACAGTGACACCAGCAATTGGACCTTCAAATGGAATATTAGAAACAGAAAGTGCCAATGAAGAACCAAACATTGCTGCCATTTCTGATGAGCAGTTTTGGTCCACACTCATTACCATACTAATGACCTGAACTTCATTTCTAAAACCATCAGCAAATAATGGGCGAATCGGGCGGTCAATTAAGCGGCTTGCCAAGATTGCTTTCTCACTAGGTCGACCTTCCCGTTTAATAAAGCCTCCAGGAATTTTCCCTACGGCATATAAACGTTCTTCATAATTGACCGTTAGTGGAAAGAAATTTAAACTTTTTGGTTCTTTAGATGCTGTTGCCGTTGACAAAACAGCTGTTTCTCCATATCGAATTAAACAAGCACCGTTTGCCTGCTTTGCAAGTTGACCGATTTCTACCGTCAGCTTTCGGCCTGCCCATTCCATGGAGAAGATTTGTTTTTCATGTTCCATGTATCCGAGTACCCCTCTCTTATGTAAATAGAATTGTATAGTATTATTTATAACCTAAAATGTTATGATTAATTTATGTAACAAAAAAGCGGGAATAATCCCGCTTTTTGCAAATAATACTTATCGACGTAATCCAAGTCTTTGAATCAATTCACGATAACGTGTAACGTCTTTGTTACGAAGATAAGTTAGTAAGTTACGACGTTTACCAACCATCTTTAAAAGACCACGACGTGAGTGATGATCTTTCTTGTGGACACGTAAATGATCATTCAAATTGTTAATCTCTTCAGTTAGGACAGCAATTTGAACCTCTGGAGAACCAGTGTCATTTTCATGAGTTTTATACTCATTGATAAGCTCTTGCTTACGCTCTTGTGTGATAGCCATCCTATTCACCTCCTCATCTTTAATCCCCTATTACCTAGCAAGCGTTGGTGAATCGCGTTGCCAAGCAATGGTTCATATATTCTTAATCCTTATATAGAATACTATTATTTTAGACAAAAAGCAAGTTTTTCTCATCTTTTATTGTCTCTAAATGGAGGATCGCCGCTTCTTTATCTCGTTGTATTTGTTCTATTAATTCTTCTATTGAATTAAATTTCTGTTCAGACCTAATACGTTTGATCCACATTACTTGAACTTCTTCATCATAGATTGAGTCGCTAAAATCAATAATATGAACTTCAAGTGAAAGTTTTACGGTAGAAGGATCATGGAATGTCGGCTTGTAGCCTAAATTTAGAACACCTTTATACCAATTTCCCGAAACCTTGCAGTAGACTGCATATACACCAGCAGCCGGTAAAATATACTCGGCAATATGCTCGATATTAGCAGTTGGAAACCCGATCGTTCTTCCGCGTTTTTCCCCATGGACAACAATCCCTTTTGTTTTATAAAATCGCGCAAGAAAGGTTGGAAGCATGTCAATATCACCATTTAAAATGAGCTCCCGAATTAGAGTTGAACTTATTTTCTCGTTATTTTCCACCACTTTTTCTACTACGGTTTGAGTAAACATTTCCCTTGAATGAAAAGGCAAAGTTTCCATTGTTCCCTTCCCAAGTCTTCCATATGTATAATCAAAGCCGGCTACGACATGTTTAACATGTAATTCGATAATATATTGATCTACAAATTGCTGCGGTAGGAGTTCCGCAAAAGAAGGGGTAAAGTCGACAATAAATAAAAAGTCAATTCCCATCTTTTCAATTTCTTCAGCTTTATCTTTGATCGATGTAATACATGCCGCATGTGCATTTGATTTACGCAGTACTACAGATGGATGGGGATCAAAAGTCATAACGGCACTGTTAATCCCTAACTGATCCGCCTTATCTTTAGCCGTTTTTATAACTTTTTGATGCCCAAGATGTACCCCATCAAAATAGCCTAATGCTAATGCGATAGGCGGTAAATCTTGTTGATTGATTGAATGAGGATGTTTTAATTCTATAATTTTCATACCTTCACCTGCTATGTATTTCTAATTACCTTTTCCGGTTTCATAAGTCCTTGTTTAGTTGGGTGTGGAATATAAATGGCAACACACTCATTATTATTATTTAATAGAGAAAGCCTGTTTTCATTTTCATAACCTTCAGGAATCGAAAGGACTTGTCCATTTTTCACTTGCAACTCTAGTTTTTCATTAATTTTTAATTTAGTCAAATGGGAAATGGCTCTCTCTAATGGAAATAATTTCAGGTTCCCTTTTTCCAACCTCTCCTCGATTTCATCAAAGGTCAAGCAATCTTCTGACGTAAAGCTTCCTGAAGCAACTCTTGTTAAATTGGACATATGGGCTGGGTATCCAAGCGCCTTCCCTATATCTACTGCTAAAGTCCGTACGTAAGTTCCTTTGCTGGCTTTTACAAAAAAACGGAAACTATTATTTTGATGATCCAAAAAATCAAAGGAGTCCAACAATTTGAAATCATAAATAGTAATCGTGCGCTCGGGGCGTTCCACTTCGATTCCTTGACGAGCATACTCATATAGTCGTTTTCCATTTACTTTAACGGCTGAAAACATTGGAGGTACTTGAGTTATTTCACCATGAAATCTATGTAATACTTCTTTAATTTCTTCTATCGTTATTTGTCCAATAATTGATTTTTCCTCTACTACTTCTCCCGATGCATCCTCGGTTGTAGTGGCACGGCTAATGGTCACTTCACCTCATATGCTTTCTGCGATTCTGTTAAGTATTCAGCTACTTTTGTAGCACGGCCAATACAAATCGGCAATACTCCATCAACATCAGGATCCAACGTCCCTGTGTGCCCTACCTTTTTCGTCTTTAACAGCTTTCTTACTTTAAAAACACAATCATGTGATGTCATACCTCTTGGTTTCCAAAGCGGCAAAATCCCTTCCAATCTTTACCCCCCTATCAGAAAAGGATAGACTATCAAAAGTCTATCCTTGAAATTTATTTTACTCTTTTTCCTTGTGTAATTCTTCAAGTATTGTTTCAATTCGATTACCGTATTCAATCGATTCATCAAACTCAAAGAAAAGCTCAGGTGTTTTCCGCAGACGGATTCTTTTTCCTATTTCAGAACGGATAAAACCGTTCGCCTTTGCTAGAGCTGTTAATGTATTTTGTTTTTGCTCTTCATTACCAAGGACAGTGATGTAAACTTTAGCCTGTTGCAAGTCACCTGTAACTTGAACGTCTGTCACAGTGACAAACCCAATACGAGGATCTTTAATTTTACGGCCAATGATATCACTTAATTCTTTTTTCATTTGTTCTCCGACTCTGGTTGAACGAATATTAGTCATGTAAATCACCTCGACTTAAAAAACCTATCATTTACGTTCAATTTCGTCCATCACATAGGCTTCAATGATGTCGCCTTCTTTAATGTCATTAATGTTTTTGATCGTCATACCACACTCATACCCTTGGTTTACTTCTTTCGCATCATCTTTGAAACGTTTTAGTGTGTCAACCTCTCCTTCGAAAATAACGACACCATCACGAACAAGACGAATTCCAGAATCACGGGTCACCTTTCCGTCTGTAACATAACATCCGGCAATTGTTCCAACTTTAGACACCTTAAACGTATTACGAACTTCTACTTGACCGATTACTTTTTCCTCAAATTCTGGATCAAGCATACCTTTCATTGCTGCTTCAATCTCTTCAATCGCTTTATAGATTATA
>JAEWMK010000076.1 GCA_023457235.1 Bacillota bacterium | reverse complement strand
ACTTCGTTTCTGCAACCCCTTTTACAGATAGCATCGCTGCCTCATCCTCTGGGCATTTTGCACACATGTCCCGGAGGGTGCTGTCTGAGAAAACGATGTAAGGCGGGATTTTTTCGCGGTCTGCAATTCCTTTTCGAACCGAGCGTAATAGTTCAAACAACTCATCATTGGCATCCAGCTGACGCCTTACAACCTGCTCTTTTTTGTACACCTTCTGCTCCCCTTTTAAAACGGGTACAACTTTATTTGTTAAGCCAACTGTTGGATATTGGCTGTTTGTGAGCTTGCAATACCCTTCGGCAATTAGAAAATCAATCAAATTAGCAATCTCTTTTTCTGTACGGTCTTTAAGTAAACCATAGGTTGATAGTTTCCCTAAATTCATCTCGATGATCCGTTTATTTTTCGAGCCTTTTAATACTTGAGCAACAAGGGTTTTTCCGAAGCGCTCGTCCATTCTTTTTATACAAGAAAATATCATTTGTGCCTCTGTTGTGATATCTATTTTTTCCCGATTGTCCGTACAGTTTTGACATGTCCCGCATGTTTCTTCTTCATAATGGTCCCCGAAATATTCAACGATATAGCGTTGGAGACAAAGCTCGGTATGACAGTAATCAGTCATTTTTTGAAGTCGTTCATATTCGATCTGTTTGGCGGAATCGTCCAATAGCGATTGCTCTATTAAAAACTTTTGGAGTTGTATATCATACGGTGTGAATAATAAAATACATTCACTTCGCTCCCCATCCCTACCGGCCCGGCCTGCTTCCTGATAATAGGATTCCATGTTTTTCGGAAGGTTGTGGTGGATCACAAAGCGGACATTTGAGGCATCGATGCCCATTCCAAAAGCGTTGGTTGCGACCATCACTGCAATTTTTTCAAAAATAAATTGGTCTTGTGCATGATTGCGCTCTTCTTCACTGAGTCCGGCATGATATTTTCCCGCTTTAATTCCTTTTTGCAGTAGAAATTCATGTAGCTGGTCGACTTCTTTTCTCGTTGCAGCATAAATAATTCCTGACTGATTGGGGCGGTCTTGAATATATTTTAAAATAAACGAACGTTTTTCCTGGCCTTTTACAACCGAGAAAGTTAAATTCTCACGTTTAAATCCGGTCACAACAGTATTCTCACGAGGGATATGAAGCTGTTCACGGATATCTTCCATTACAATGGGGGTTGCTGTCGCCGTGAGCGCAATAATAGTTGGCTTGACCCTCAACCCTTCAATCATTTGATAAATCAATCGATAGCTCGGCCGAAAATCATGTCCCCATTGCGAGATACAGTGCGCTTCATCAACAGCGACAATTGAAATTGGAATCCTTTCCAGTACCGCACGAAAACTTGGAGCCTCTAGACGCTCCGGGGCAATATAAAGAAGCTTGTATTTCCCTTGAATAGCATCCCTTACCCTTTCCTCCATTTCATAAGTATCAATGGAGCTGTTTAGAAACGTAGCAGAAATTCCAGCTTGCTGAAGTTGATCAACCTGATCTTTCATTAAGGAAATTAACGGAGATACAACAATGGTCACACCCTCTGCAAGTAATGCAGGCACTTGGTAACAAACGGATTTTCCTCCCCCAGTCGGCAAAATACCAAGTATATCTTGCTTTTGGAGAATTTGGCGGATGATCTCTTCCTGTCCCGTTCGAAATGAGGAATAACCGAAATAAGTCTTTAATATTTTTTGTGCTTCTTGAAGCATTTCATCACCTCAGCTGTGAGTCTCAATGTATTATTAATACTATCACAATTTATTGCTTTTAGGGTCCCAACAATAACTCAGGAATGCAAAACTTAGTTGAAAAAAAATAATTTTTTAGCATACATATATGATAACAAGGGTCTGAAGGGAGTGAGTGGTCATGTTCCCTTGGAATCTTAACGGAAACCTACAGGATTATATAAAACAATTTACAAATGTTAAACCGAGTGAGGTTGATGATTTTATAAAAAAAATTCTTTCAAGCCATGTTCGTTTTCAATCCTCCCCGCAATCGGATATGAATTCAAGGGAGCAAAAACCAAACAACCTAACGAATAAAGAACCTACACTAAGCCCCAATAGTACTAAACACAAAAATGAGCCACTAGAGATAAAAGTATTTGAATCTCACGAAGACGTATTTGTCCACCTTCTACTAAATAATAAAAACGATATTAAGTCCGGAAAAATATTTTACAACTCAAATCAGCTCATCTTAAAAGATATACCAAATATCGGTGACAAGCATAAAGTATTATTACCCGCTATTGTTCAACAGCGAGGAGCGAAAATTAACTATAAAAATGGCATTCTTCAGATTAAAATACCTAAAGCTGATGACCTGCAATTTACGGAAATTGATTTGAATTTATAGACTGTCCGGTCGAAGCTACCGTCTAGTTACGTACTTTTTCAATAAGGTAATGCATAGGATAGAATACCAAAACATGTTAGGGTGATCTTGTTATGGCAATTGCCATTAACTTTGTTTCCATTGTCGTTAACTCCCAAAATACAAATACCTCTGTTGCAATCGGTGAAAATATGCAGTCAAGCTGGAATTCCCATCAAAAACAAAATTTTGGAACCGGTCAGGCGGTCGGCAATACGGCTGAAGTAAACATGATTATTAATATAATTGATAATGATGTCATTGATATGCCAGTTTCTGATAATGATATTGTTCCATCAAACCAAACTCAAGCACTTTAGGAGGATGTCTATGAAAGCAAAATTTGATCTAGGTGATATTCAAGTAGGCTCAGTTAAAGCTACATCCGGGATTTTCATTTCACAGACAAATATTGTGTACGGTTGGCGGTCCCAAATCAAAATAAATTCAGGGTTAGGTGAAGTTGGCAATCAAAATAAATTAGAAAATATAGTTTCCATTGTATCTGATGAAGACAATATTGATTCACCTATGATCAATAATAGCTTGTGGATTGAAAATAACGTTAAAACCTCTGACAGTGATATTGACATTAATTTTAATGAAATTAAAGTTGATTCTCTAAATACAAATGCTACGATTTCGATTGGGGAAAGTACACAATCCGGTTGGGCTACCCAGAAAAAAAGCAACTTGGGGAACGGGCATTTTATCGGAGATAATATCTTAGCTGATAGCCTAAATGTCGTCAAGGATGATGATATCGTTGATGCTCCAGTGCAACAACGCTTAGTAAACCTTTCTAATAATTGAAAATTATTATAGGGTGATGTAGCTTTGAGTAAGCAAAAAGAAGAAAAATATTGTATCAGATGCTTCCATATTGCTGAGGAAAAGGATCAATATTGTGTTAGATGCGGGGCACCGTTAATTAATCGCTGTTCAGATTCTAAAACGAAAGGCAAACATGGGTGTGGGCACACGAATAGACCTGACGCAGCTTATTGTGCTAAATGCGGGTACGAAACGGTATTTAAACAACATGGATTACTATAGCACTTTTTCCCACCTCTTAAGCGAAAAAGTGCTATTTATTTTATTGGACAATTTTTTGTTTCAATCCCAGTGAATGTTTGTTTGTAATATCACTATATTGGGTTACTTGATTTCGTCCATTTGCCTTTGCTTGGTACAAGGCTTGGTCTGCCAAAGAAATTAAATGGGTTGGTTTTCTATTTCCATTGGACGGAGTCATTGTTGCGACGCCAACACTTATCGTAACAAATTTATTAACCTCTGAGGTTGGGTGTAAAATCTTTAGATCCAAAATCGCTTTTCTTAAAGATTCAGCTTTTATTAAAGCAGCTTCTTCACTTTGATCCGGTAGAATTATAGCAAACTCCTCTCCCCCAAACCTAGCCACAATATCCGATGAATCTCCAAATAGCTCGCACAATTGCCTGGAGATATTTTTTAAACACTTGTCGCCCTGCAAATGCCCAAATGTATCATTGTAATTTTTAAAAAAATCAATATCAAATAAAATGAGTGAAATTACTTTTGAATAATATCTAGCATTAGTCCATTCCATTTCTAATGTTTGATCAAAATACCGGCGATTGTATATACCGGTATGCCCATCTAGGTCTACTAAGGATTCCATTGACGAGAATTTTTCATGTAATTCGATTCTCATCGTATTTATATTTTGAATGAGTTCAGCTAATTCATCTTCTTTTTTATATTGAGGTATTCCAACAGTAAAGTCTTTCCTTGTGTAGGCCTTCACACTATTATTTAATAATAGTACGGGTTGAATAATCTCTCTAGTTTGTTTGTTAATGATCAATACATTAAGAAAAATGAGTAAAATCGAAATAATAAATAATGTATTTTTTGCATCGGAAATTTTATCCTTGTAAGTATTTCGATATGTATCTCTTAATTTTGCAGTCACAGATTCTGCTTCATGAAGCGACTCTCGGAAGTCATCAAACGAAGCCTTAGATTGCTTATAAAACTCCACCTTCGGCTGTTCCCCGTCTATAGTCATGTCAATTAGAGGTGCGCCATACTCCTCATGCCATGTCTGTCCTTTTTCAATAACATCCTGAATTGACTTTTTAATATTTGGAGGCTGTGTTTCGAGCTTTTTGATAAGAAAATCTACTGCATCATTGTATTCTTCTGTACTTTTTTCAAAGGAATCCAAAAAAGGATCTTCCTTTGTTAAATAATAACCACTTTGTGCACTTTCTTGGTTTAATAATGATACGTATAAAGTATGTAGTGAATTTTGAAGTTCATCAACTTCTATCTGTAATCTTGCATTTGTTGAAAATTGATGATCGATTTCCCAGTAACTAAAAAATACATAGATAATGAAAACAATTGCAGAAATAGTAGTAGTAATTAGGAGTTTCCTGCCAATTCTCCCGAAATCGAAAAATTTCATTCTATTTATTCTCCAATAACGTCTTAGTTTTTTAACTTTTGATATTTATATTTTCTTTAATTATTTTACAAAATAAAAAACAATTTAAATAGCCTATTTTGAAATATTTTACAAAATTTTCATATTTAATTATTAAGCCTTCGTATTTTTGAATATTTGGATAAGTTCACTTGGGTTTGACTCCACTATATAGGTGAATACGCCCTGATGCGTGTGTAAGTAAAGGAAGCCATGATTAGAAGAGAAGGATTTGAAAGACATATCATAAACATTTTTTAACGAAAAGGTCTGGGATTCTGTTTCGATTCGATCTTTATATAGATGGATATAGGCTAATGTTCGGATATAAAGTTGCTGATTATTATCAATCTTGCGAATTACTATTACATACGGTTGCGAATATATTAATTTCATTGAAAACCCTCTTTATTTTTCAAAAAATATTCCTAAAGCTATGAAGAAAGGTGATATTTTTGATGTTAAACTTAGTATAACAAAGATTTCAACTCTTTCCTAATTATGGATGAAGGGAGTTTTCGAAGGATGGAAAGCCGCAGAAATAGCATTCGTAACCATAGAATCTATGAACGAAAAAAAGCAAAAGAAATTTGGATCGAGCGAAGTAAATCTTTCTTCATTACCAGCTTCTGCTTAGGAGTAATTGTGTTTATTTTATACAATATATAGTGAACTTTAGCTATTTCATATTAATTCGTTACTATATTTATTATCGAAACATGGTAACAACGTTACTTTTTGTTTATAATGAATTTAGAGGTGAATTTATATGAGTAATTATGAACTCTGCCCTAAATTTGAAGCAGCTATGCAATTATTAGGAAAAAGGTGGATGGGACTTATTATTTCTCAGTTACTAGTAGGACCCCAACGATTTGGAGAGATGGAATCAAGTTTACCAATCAGTGGGAAACTTCTCTCTGAACGGCTAAAGGAATTGGAAAAATGGGGGGTTGTTACAAGAAATGTCTATCCAGAAATTCCAGTCCGGATCGAATATGAATTAACGGAAAGTGGTAGAGAGATGGAACCTATTATTAAAGCGATTCAGTATTGGGCAGAAAATTCCATGGATCATAGTACCTTAAATGAAAAATAAGAATATAAATAAATGAAAAACCGTCTGTACAATTTTTGACAGACGGTTTTTTCATGCCTTTTACACTATTTAAATAGTTATTAACTACTTTTGTAGTAAAATGTATTTTTCTGTAAAAATTGTGAGCATTTTGTGAAGTTTGTTACAGATGAAGGATTTTAAATTTTATATGTTTATCTTAAGAGCAACATTAGGGGGTGCACATTTACAACGTAATGGCAATAAGCCTACAACACTCAATGGAGAATTAAAAAAGTTTTATTAAGGGGGTTAATTCATGTATCAACAAGCAGCTTGGTTTACAACCATTATTTTCATCGCTGGAATTATCGGAGTATTTGTTTATGTACTAATTAATTCGGGACAAAAAGAAGATTATGCTTCTGTAAAACATAAGGGGCATACAATTCAAAAATTTTATTTTCTTGGCTTAATTGTTGTGCTTGGAATTGCAACAACCATAACACTACAAGATCTACCATTTGACAGAGCAAAAGCACAAGAAAACCAAATCGAAGTCGATGCAGCAGCACTGCAATTCGCTTTCGAATTATCACAAAACGAATTCAAGGTTGGGCAACCGATTGTTTTTAATGTAACAAGTAAGGATGTAACTCATGGTTTTGGAATTTATGATGAAAACATGCAAATTATTGCACAAACACAAGCAATGCCTGAATATACAAATCCTGTTTATGTGACATTCAAAAAACCGGGTACGTATAAAGTTTTATGCTTGGAGTATTGTGGGATTGCCCATCATGTAATGCAGGCAACAATTACTGTTACAGAATAATAAATATTTAAAGGAGGTAACGTCATATGAGATCTATTACGGATACAGTAAATAGTTCAACAAGAAAAAGTGTTATTTTTCCGACCCTTTTGGGCAGCATTCTTATTTTACTGATGATGGTTTTGGGATTAATCATGTTATTAAATCAAGGAAAATTAATTACCATTTCCGATGGTTTTTTCTATAAAATAATGACTCTACATGGAACTGGAATGATCGGTGCAGGGGCTCTTGCCGGAACAGCCATTATGTATTATTTCTCTAGCCAATACGTTAAGCTAAGTAAGGCTATTTTTGTATCAAATATCGTTCTTTCTATTATCGGTGTAGTAATGGTACTTATCTCTATTTTCGTTTTTGATTTTGCTGCAGCATGGACATTCCTTTATCCGCTTCCAGCCATTTCAGGAGGAATGTGGGGAGCTACTGGTGCAGTCTTATACCTCGGAGGTATGACTGTCCTCGGTACTGGTTTCCTTTTATTTTTCCTTGATACAGGTAGAGCCATCATTAAAAAATATGGAAATCTTGGTAACGCATTAGGATGGCCTATCATTTTCGGAAAAACAATGAAGGAAGAGCTTCCTCCAGCAATTGTGGCAGCAACAATGGTTACGATTGTTAATACAGCAGCTTTAGTTTCCGGAGCATCCGTGCTAATTATGAGTATCATTAATGTTTTGAATCCAAGCTTTACAATAGATCCACTTTTAGCTAAAAATTTAATTTATGCGTTTGGACATATTTTTGCGAACTCAATCATCTATATGGGCGTTATCGCTGTTTATGAAATTTTCCCTAAATATACAGGAAGACCATGGAAAGTATATCCAACTTTCTTAATCGCATGGAATGCATCTACATTATTTACAATGATTATTTATCCACACCATTTATTAATGGACTTTGCTTTACCAAAATGGATGATCATATTAGGACAAGTGCTTTCTTATGCAAATGGACTTCCAGTTCTTGTAGTAACTGCTTTCGGTGCATTACAAATCATTTTTAGATCAGGAATTAAATGGGATATGCCGTCAACATTATTTTTCATGTCCATGTTTGGTTGGGTCATGGGCGTAGTTCCTGCTATTATCGATGCTACAATTGCGGTCAACCATGTTATGCATAATACAAAATGGGTACCTGGACATTTCCATATGTACATGGGTATTGGGGCTGTTGGTATGATTTTTGGCTTTATGTATTACCTTCTTAAAGTCGAAAGTCTTAAAATGGCTTCTTATATTGATAAATTAAGTTTCTGGGTGTATCTATTATTCTTTGCTGGTTTAACTTTCTCATTCCTTTACGCTGGAAAGTTAAGTGCACCAAGACGTTGGTCACAGCATTTCGCAGAATGGGTTCCATCTAGCCAATTAGGTGCAGTCGCTGCAATGGGTATTATTTTTGCGACATCTGTATTTATCATCCGTTTTGCCGTATCAGCAAAACAAATTGGTACACAAAAAGATGAACAAGAAACAAAGGAAAAATTATATGCGTAATTTAGTTTCTATTCTCATCGTGCTTATAATTGGATTATTAGTTCTATGGGAAGGAACTGACGGGCTTCACGCTTTTACGGCGGAGACAGCCCGTCAAATTGATATTATGGAAACCGCTCCCCTACTTCCGAATATAAGCCTGGAAGATGGTGACGGTAAGAAACTTCAACTTCATGATTACAAAGGTAAAATCGTACTGGCTACATTCATGTATACGAGCTGCGGCGATGTCTGCCCTATTTTAGAAATGAAATTTAAAGAAGTATATGATAGTCTGCCTAAAGAATCTTTAGGGAAAGATGTTGTATTTTTAAGTTTTAGCTTTGACCAACAGCGAGACACTCCTGAAAGGTTAAAGGAATACGGAAAACATTTTGATGTAGATGGCGTCACTTGGAAAATGGTGCGATTTACTGATTATGAGAAACAACAAGCCTTTTTAGATTTAATCGGTGTGATTGTCATTCCAAATGAAACTGGCGGATATGAACATAATTCAGCTATTTATATGATTAATGAAAAAGGAAATCTTGTTGAGATTTTTGATTATCAATATCCAGAAAAAGTGATTCATAAAGTCAGTTCTATAATTGCTAAAGGTTAGAATTCTTGGAAAAGGAGGAAAAAAGATGTTTAAAAGAAACGCAACATTAGGTATCGGTTTGTTCATTCTTTTAGCACTTCCTCCCATTAAACAATTGATGGAATCTAACATGGTTGGTCAAATGATTGTTCAGATTCCACTACTGGTAGTGGCTGGATTTTTCATGGGAGAAGCCATACAGAAGAAAATACCCATTGATCAAAACAGGACCAAAGGCAGTGGTGTTGCCGGAATTCTCATGGCCATATTCACGATTACCTATTGGATGTTGCCGAGAGCAATGGATGCATCTATAAATGATGTAGTGTTTGGAATTCTTAAATATAGTACGTTACCATTGCTAGCAGGAATACCCATTAGTTTATGCTGGAGAAAATTACACCCTCTTTGGAAAAATTTTGTTTGGGCAAATAATATTTCGATGTTTGGTGTTTATGGATGGGTGTATATTATATCACCTGTACGGCTTTGTAATAATTATCTGCTTGGCCAACAAATACTTTTGGGCCAAATCTTTTTATTAATAACTGCTTTAATTATCATTTACTTTATTTTCCGATCTTTTATGCTTGATCACCGTACAAACTAATAG
>JAEWMK010000075.1 GCA_023457235.1 Bacillota bacterium | reverse complement strand
GTTGTACGCATCATATTACCGCATTAAAGCCTGGCATTTATTAGTAGCAGCTGTTTGGACTTTACATAACGATGTAATCGATTATGTATTTGGGATGATGCCAAGATACAGTGTGCTCAGTGATTTTACCCCACAAATCGGTTATTTTACTTTTTGGTTAAGCATCGCTTCAATTTTAATTACATATTGGTTGTGTATTCGCGAGAAACATTATAAAAGTCCGTTATTATAAAGTAAGTTCTACTCTTGTCCCTTCTTTCATACACTCATACAAAGTATATGGGGGGACAAGTGATGATTAGAAAGATAACGATGTTTTTTGCAATATTGTTATTATTAATTCCACAACAAATAATATATGCCAACAATAATAATGGTTGGACATACTTAGATAATATGGCAGACCAAGCACTCATACTAACGAAGCAGGAAAAATATGATCAGGCAAAACGGGTAATGGAACAATTTTCGGACCAATTTTTAAAAAGCTATCCGAAAGAAGATCATATTACCATGAATGATTTACGTGTTATTTCTATAAGTAGTGATGAGGCTATTAAGGCGTTAACAGCAGTGTCATTAGAGCATAAAGAAAGAGTTCGAAAAGTTACGCAGCTAAGGCTTGCTTTAGATGCATTGCATTCCGAACATCAACCATTATGGATGGGGATGGAGAAGCAGGTATTAGAAAGCTTTAAACATATGAAGGAAGCTGCTTTAGATAAAGACAAGGAAAAATTCAAGCTGCAATTTAATATTTTTACGACTGATATCGATACGATCTACCCTAGTTTAGTAATCGATCTTGACCCTGAAACTATTTCACGATTAGACTCACACATCCGCTTTCTAAGCGATTATGAACGCGTAGATGAAAAAAACAAGGAAAATCATCTTAAAATAATGGAAAAGGATATGTTTAAACTATTTGGCAAAACTATTCAAGATGAGACCGACCCATCCTTAATTTGGGTTATGATTACAACAGGCAGTATTATTTTATCCGTTTTATTATATGTAGGTTTACAAAAATTCAGGGCTGAGCATATTACAACGATTAAATATAGAAATCGGTAGGGAAAAGAGTTATTAATTGACTAAAAATCAGGCTTTCAATAAAATTATAATATAAATCTTTTTCATGGAGGAGTCGAAAGGATGGGCTTTCTAGTTTATTTTGCAATCATCATCCTCATCCCATTATGGGCGCAAATGAAAGTGAAGGGTGCATATCGCAAATATTCTCAAGTTTCTGCATCTTCTGGGATGACTGGTGCTCAAGTAGCGAGAACAATTTTGGATAATAACGGTTTATACAATGTAAGAGTCGAAGAAACACATGGGGTTTTGTCAGATCATTATGACCCTCGTTCTAAAACAGTCCGCTTATCTACTGGGAATTACCATGGGGTTTCCGTTGCTGGTGCAGCAGTGGCCGCACATGAAGTTGGGCACGCGATTCAAGATGCACAAGATTATGCATTTTTACGTTTTAGACATGCTTTAGTACCTGTAGCAAATCTTGGTTCAAATCTTTCATGGATTCTAATTTTGATCGGGATTTTTGCGCAGATTTCAGGATTCCTGTTGTTAGGTATTGTCTGTATGGCGGCTGCAGTTCTTTTCCAAATCGTAACATTGCCGGTTGAATTCAATGCATCAAGCCGAGCAATGGATGAAATTGTTGCGGCTGGTGTAATTCGCAATGATGAGGAAAGAGAAACGAGGAAGGTATTAAATGCAGCAGCATTAACATATGTAGCAGCTGCACTTGTAGCCGTTCTAGAACTTGTACGTTTATTGTTAATTTACACAGGTATGGCTGGAAATGAGGATTAAGATTTAAAGGGGCTGACTATGTTCAGCCCCATTTCTGTCTAGCTCCAGCACCCAGCGACTCGTAAACTTCGCCCACCTCCCTACGATAAGTCAACAGGGGGATTGCTTTACAATTCGCCGGATGTCCTTTATCTCAGTCGATGTGCTCCAGTTTTGTCGTGCGCTAAACGGGTGCTTTCGCTTTTCTAACGTTCTATTGGTTTTTTGTTTTCGTCTAATGTAAAACCTTCACCTAATACATCATGTACATCAGTGACAGATACAAAGGCATGGGGATCAACTGAATTAATTAGGCTTTTTAGTTTTACAATTTCATTTCGCCCAACAACACAATATAGAACATTTCGTTCTTGACCGGTAAAACTGCCCATTCCTTTAAAGATCGTGACACCTCGATCCATGTCATCCATGATCTTTTTAGCAATTTCACTGCTTTTCTCCGATATAATAGTGGCACCTCTGGCAGAATAGGCACCCTCCTGCATGAAATCAATAACCCTGGCACCAACAAAAACGAGAACAAGCGTATACATAGCTTCCCGATATGATAAATAGAAAATTAAGGAAGCGGTAATCACACAAGCATCAAACAAAAACATCGTCCGTCCCATACTCCAGCCGATATATTTGTTGACTAATCTTGCAATGATATCGACACCACCGGTTGTACCCCCATATCGAAAAATGATACCCAATCCAACCCCAATAGAGACACCTGCGAATAAGGCAGCCAAAAGTAAGTCCTCATGCAGAGGGATATGGAAAGGGCTAAATCGTTGGAATATCCATAAAAATATCGATACAGATACCGTTCCAATAACGGTGTAGGCAAACGTAGTTCGACCTAAATACTTCCATCCTACAAAAAGCAGCGGCACGTTAAGGATAAGATTTGTGATGGAAGGATCAAGGCCAAATAGGAAATACAAAAGCAGAGTTATACCGGTAAAACCGCCTTCGGCTAAATTATTTTCCATATTAAAATGGACTAAACCAAAGGAAAAAATAGCAGCCCCCAAAAGAATAAAGAAAATATTTGGAAGTTTTATACCTAAATTCATAACGAGGCCTCCTTATAAAGAAAAACATTATCATTATAAGTTAGTTTGGAAAAAATGTGAAGAATTACTCAGGAATGGTTTGTCAAAAGGCGTAAATTTAGCTAACATTAATATCAATAGACAAAATAGAGGTGAAGACTTAATTGAGCCAAAAAACAATCGATGAGATGCAGAAAGAAGTACATGAATACATAAATCAATTTAAAGAAGGTTATTTCAGTCCATTAGCGATGTTAGCGAGAATGACGGAGGAACTGGGGGAACTTGCCAGGGAAATCAATCACTTTTATGGGGAAAAACCGAAAAAAAGTGATGAAGAAGAAAAAACAGTGGAACAAGAGCTTGGGGACCTACTTTTTGTATTAATTTGCTTTGCAAATTCATTAAATATCAGCCTAGAGGAATCATTTAATTTAGTTATGAATAAATTTAATACTCGTGATAAGGACCGCTGGACAAGGAAGGAATAGGAGGAGAACAATGGAGAAAATTAGAATTATTTTAGCAGGACCACGTGGAAAGATGGGGATGGAGGCTTTAAAGCTCATCAAGGATACAGAACATTTTGAACTAGTCGCCGCAATTGACCGAAAAAATGGGGGTAAACTGATTTCTAATATTGAGGGGTTGCCAGCATTGGATGCTCCAATCTATGAAGATGTTGAGCAATGCTTCGGAGAGATTAAAGCAGATGTATTATTAGACTTGACAACTCCAGAAATCGGCAGAAAACATACTGAGGCTGCCTTGAGGCATGGAATCCGACCTGTAGTTGGGACAACGGGCTTTAATGAGGAAGAATTAAAGGATTTAGCCAGAATAGCTGAGGAGAAAGGCATTGGGGTTATTATTGCACCGAACTTTGCCGTGGGTGCTGTATTAATGATGAAATTCGCACAGATGGCGGCGAAGTATATCCCAGATGTTGAAATTATTGAACAGCACCATGACCAAAAGCTCGATGCTCCTTCAGGTACTGCAATTAAAACAGCTGAATTAATTTCAAAAAGCCGAGAAGAAAAACAGCAAGGTCATCCAAACGAAAAAGAAACGCTACAAGGTGCAAGAGGGGCAAATATGAACGGAATGCATATTCATAGCGTTCGACTCCCTGGTTTAGTTGCTCATCAAGAAGTTCTTTTTGGAGGAAATGGACAAATCTTAACGATTCGTCACGATTCATTGCACCGCTCTTCCTTTATGTCGGGGGGTAAACTAGCTATAGAGACCGTAATGAATATTGACATTTTAGTTTACGGGCTAGAAAACATCATTGAGTAGGGGGCCCCTTAAGATGAATATTGCTTTAATTGCACATGATAGAAAAAAAGAAGCGTTGATTCAATTCGTTTCAGCGTACACTCCAATTTTTGAAGACCACACATTATATGCGACAGGTACAACAGGGAAAAAAATAATAGAAGCAACCGGACTTCCTGTGCATCGCTTTCAATCTGGACCACTAGGTGGAGATCAGCAAATCGGGGCTATGATTGCAAATAATGAGATTGACTTAGTTATCTTTTTCAGGGATCCATTAACGGCACAGCCGCATGAACCAGATGTCAGTGCACTGCTTCGTTTATGTGATGTATATGATATTCCGCTCGCGTCCAATATGGGGACAGCTGAAGTGTTGATACATGGATTGGAACGCGGCGATTTTAATTGGAGAACTCTAGATGATTGAAAAAAAACTAAAAATTGGTATTACATGTTATCCAACGGTTGGCGGTTCAGGTGTTGTTGCAACAGAACTAGGAATGTTGCTAGCAGAAAGGGGACATGAAATTCATTTTATTGCATCAAGCATCCCTTTTCGCTTAAATAAATGGTATCCGAATCTGTATTTTCATGAGGTTGATGTGAATCAATACTCAGTTTTTAAATACCCACCTTATGATTTATCTTTAGCAAGCAAAATGGCTGAGGTGGCGAGACGGGAGAATTTGGATTTACTTCATGTACATTATGCAATACCACATGCGATAAGCGCCTACTTGGCAAAGCAAATGGTCGGGGGTGATCGTCTGAAAATTATCACGACCTTACACGGAACTGATATTACAGTGTTAGGGCATGATCCTTCCTTGCAGGAGTTAATTCGTTTTGGAATTGAACAGTCAGATAGAGTAACGGCCGTATCAAAAAATCTAGCCCGAGAAACTTATCAATTAGTAGAAACGAATAAAGAGATAGAAACAGTTTATAATTTTATCGACGACCGCGTCTATTATCGGCGTGAACGACCTACTATTAGACATAGCTATGGGATTCAAGAGGATGAAAAGGTCATCATTCATATATCAAATTTCCGGCAGGTCAAACGAGTTCCGGATGTTATTGATGCCTTTTCACTGATTGAAAAGCATGTGAAGGCGAAACTGCTTTTAGTAGGAGATGGCCCAGAATTTACAATTGTTTGTAAAAAGGTAAAACAGCTTGGACTGCAAGATCGTGTTCATTTTCTTGGAAAGCAGGAAAATGTAGAAGAGATTTTATCATGCAGCGACCTTATGCTATTACTTTCAGAAAAAGAAAGCTTTGGTCTTACGCTCTTAGAAGCAATGGCCTGTCGTGTTCCTTGTTTTGGTACAAATATTGGTGGAATTCCGGAAGTGATCGAAGACGGAATTAGCGGCTATATTAGTGAATTAGGAGATATAAATGCAGTGGCTGACAAAGCGATAACACTTCTGTCTGATCGTGAATTACATAAAAAAATAAGTCATCAAGCTCTGCTACGTGCAAAAAATACTTTTAACCCGAAAAAAATAGTAGATCAATATGAAAGAATTTACTACGAAACTGTTTGTGCAAAGTGAGGGATACCATGGAAGGACCGTTTATAAAAGCAAAACCAATTATAGAAACTTTAATGGAAGCCGGATTTGAAGCCTATTTTGTCGGCGGTTCTGTCCGTGATCATCTTTTAGGACGTTCAAGAGGTGATATTGATATCGCAACCTCTGCATTACCAGAAGA
>JAEWMK010000074.1 GCA_023457235.1 Bacillota bacterium | reverse complement strand
CCAACTCTCTCACCATACCTTTAGTGAAACTTTGCAACATTATGCAAAATCTGTGTTCATCCTTTTATTATACTAATTGAAAGTGTTGACTTCAATGCATCGGGGCGATAAATACTTTTATTGTCACATCATTTTTCTTATAGTTCAATCGATTCTCCTGGATTTAACAGCTTGCCGTTTTCAAGCTTGGCAACAAACTCTGCACCATCCTGTTTAATTACAGGGAATGTATTAAAATGAATGGGCACAACAGTTTTTGCGTTTACCCATTTTGCAGCAAGTAGTGCATCCTCAGGTCCCATTGTGAAATTGTCCCCAATCGGTAAGAATGCGACATCAATGTTATTAAGTTCACCAATGAGCTTCATATCTGAGAAAAGAGCAGTATCTCCGGCATGATAAATCGTTTTTCCTTCGTTCGAAAATAAAATCCCAGAAGGCATACCTGTATAAATAAATTCCTTCTTCTCTTCATTGGCTATAGATGAACCGTGGAATGCTTGGGTGAATTTAACTTTTCCAAAATCAAATTGATAGGATCCGCCAATATGCATTGGATGCACTTTCAGACCTTGCCAGCCTAAATAAACCGCTAATTCATTTGGAGCAACAACTAATGCATTATTTCTTTTGGCTAATTCGACTGTATCGCCTACATGATCACTATGACCGTGGGTTAAAAGAATTGCATCCACCTCTAAGTCATCTGCATTCAAATTACATAAACCATTTCCAGTGATAAACGGGTCAATAATAATCTTCTTTCCTGCTGTTTCAATTAAAACAACCGCATGTCCATGAAATGAAACTTTCATTTTGGTCACTCCTTATAAAATAGTTCTAGTTCTTAGTAACATAACTACGACAAAAAGGCTAAATTTCCTCTATTCTCATTCATTTTATAGTCATTTAGTTTACTTCATAACCACAAATTTGGTAAATTTATTTTAAAATAGTATTTTATTATTTATTTTTACTACTTAAAAAGAGGGATAAATATGACTGAAAAACGGATTGAGAAACTAACAAAATGGATGAAACAAGAAAATGTAGAATTTGCTTTTATTACATCAACAGCAAATTTATTTTATCTAAGCAATTTTTACACTAATCCACATGAAAGAGTTGCCGGTGTTGGTGTATTCCAAAATGAAGAACCATTTATTATTTGTCCAAAAATGGAAATGGCTTCTGCTAAAAATGCTGGCTGGAATTTAGAAATTGTTGGTTACGATGACACTGAAAACCCTTGGGAGTTTATTCAAAGGGCTATTCAAAAAAGAAATGTGTCAGTTTCAGCTATTGCGATTGAAAAAGATCACCTTTCTTTTGAGCGTGGTGAAAGGATGCAAGGTCTTTTTCCAAATGTTACGTTTAAGGCTGTTGAGGAAATATTGAATGAGCTTCGTTTAATAAAAGACGAGTCGGAGCTTGCGATTTTACGTGAAGCAGCTAAACTTGCTGACCTAGGGGTTGAGATTGGAGTCAGCGCTATTAAAGAAGGAGTTACCGAATTAGAGATTGTCGCGAAGATTGAATATGAGTTGAAGAAAAAAGGCGTTAGGGAAATGTCATTTTCAACGATGGTTTTGACGGGGGCAAAAACGGCAGCTCCGCACGGTGTACCTAGTCTTGATAAGATTCAAAAAGGGGATCTCGTCTTGTTTGACCTTGGTGTCATCCTTGACGGCTATTGCTCTGACATTACAAGAACGGTCGCTTATCATTCAATCAATGATAAACAGCAAGAAATATACGACACTGTATTAAAGGCACAGTTAGCTGCTGTTGAAGCAAGTAAACCAGGTACGGAAATTGGGAAAATCGACAAAGTGGCCCGTGATATTATTGCGGCAGCAGGTTATGGAGAGTATTTCACACATCGAATTGGCCATGGTTTAGGAATTAATGTCCATGAGTTTCCTTCATTGAATGCAACGAATACAAATCCATTAAGAACAGGCATGTGCTACACAATTGAACCAGGTATCTATATCCCTGAAATCGGCGGAGTTCGAATTGAGGATGATATTTATATTACGGATAGCAGTGCTGAGGTGTTGACGAAGTATCCGAAAGAGCTGCAGATTGTAAAATAGGGTTTACGTTGTGTGCGCTCATACTTTGATTCCCGTTTTTGTGTTGGGAGTCTCTTCATGGGAATCAATCGGGCTCTTTGATTCCCGTTTTTGCCCTGGGATTCTCTTCACGGGAATCAAACGGGCTCTTTGATTCCCATTTTTGTCTTGGGAGTCCCTTCACGGGAATCAAACAGGTTCTTTGATTCCCGTTTTTGTGTTGGGAGCCTCTTCACGGGAATCAAACAGACTCTTTGATTCCCGTTTTCCGCTTTGACAAAGTTTTCGGGCACAATCAGAGCTTGAACGTGCCCGGTTCCGGCTTTAATATGGATTTCGGGCACGTTCATTGCCCTGTATAACAATCAATTATTGTTTTAAAAGCTTTACAGCATCATGATACTCAAGCCCATGGGCATCAGCCACCGCTTTATACGTTACAAATCCATTTAACGTATTAATTCCTTTTAATAATGGTTCATTCTCTAAGCAAGCCCGCTGATAGCCTTTATTGGCAATTTGAAGGGCATAGGGAACCGTTACATTTGTCAAGGCAATCGTTGATGTTCGCGGAACCGCACCAGGCATATTTGCCACCGCATAATGAACAATACCGTACTTTTCAAACGTTGGGTTGGAATGCGTTGTGATCCGGTCAATTGTCTCAACAATTCCACCTTGGTCAACAGCAACATCAACTATTACAGAGCCTGGTGACATCGATTTGACCATATCCTCTGTTATTAATTGCGGTGCCCTTGCACCATGGATTAATACAGCACCAATGACTAGGTCAGACTCTTTAACAGCTTCAGCAATATTATATGGATTTGACATTAATGTTTTGATCTGAGTACTAAAGATATCATCCAGCTGTCTTAAACGTTCTGGTCTTACATCAATAATGGTTACATCGGCTCCTAATCCAACCGCTATTTTTGCCGCATTTGTTCCTACAACACCACCACCGACAATCGTAACCTTTCCCCGTTTCACACCAGGTACACCTGCTAACAAAACTCCCTTGCCACCCTGTGGTTTCTCCAAAAATTGGGCCCCAATTTGGGCAGCCATTCTCCCGGCAACCTCACTCATCGGTGTTAACAGTGGGAGTGTCCGGTTTGGCAGTTCAACCGTTTCATAGGCAATAGCAACCACTTTATTTTTTATCAATTCTTTCGTTAATTCCGGTTCTGGGGCAAGATGCAAATACGTAAATAGAATTAACCCTTCACGGAGGTAGCGGTATTCTTCTTTTATCGGATCCTTTACCTTCATTACCATATCCATCGACCAAGCATCGTCAGCGGTATCGACTATTTGGGCTCCTGCTTCAATATATTGCTCGTCCAGAAAACCTGAACCCATTCCTGCACCGCTTTGAACATAAACCTCGTGCCCGGATTTTACTAAATGAACAGCTCCAGACGGCGTCATTGCGACACGATTTTCATTGTTCTTAATTTCTGTCGGTATTCCAATTCGCAAACTAATTCCTCCCTTAACTAACCTCAAATTTTTTCACTATTTCTTCACTTTTTATTAATTTATATATAAATATGAATGTTATAATTAATTTGTAATAGATGGATAATTTGTCAATATTGGGGGAAGCACAATGAGTTTAGATTATAAAAATATTTTAGTTGCTATTGACGGGTCAAAAGAATCTGAAAAAGCATTTAAGAAGGCACTTGCTATTGCAAAACTTAATGATGCCAAACTGATGATCACAAATATTATTGATGTTAGAACCATTGGAGCTGTTAAGGCCTATGATGGTACTATTGAGGAACGTGCAGAAAGATACGCAAATGAACTATTAGCGTCCCATAAAAAAGAAGCAGAGGATGCAGGATTATCTAATGTGGAATTAATTATTGAACACGGTTCTCCAAAAGTAAAAATTGCTAAAGAAATTGCTCCAAAACATGATGTTGATTTAATTGTATGTGGAGCAACTGGTTTAAATGCAGTGGAACGTTTATTCATTGGAAGTGTTTCCGAGCATATCACCCGCTACGCAAAGTGTAATGTACTCGTTGTCCGTTCAAATGAAGAAGAATAATCACAGATTAATAATCTGTAAAAATTGGAGGAATGTAACATGAGTTTGACTTACAAAAATATTTTAGTTGCTATTGATGGTTCAAAGGAAGCTGAAAAAGCTTTTAAAAAAGCACTTGCCACCGCAAAAATCAACGATGCTAAACTATTAATTACCCATGTGATTGATACGAGATCCTACGCTACTGTGGAGGCGTATGACCGTACCATTGCAGAGCGTGCTGAAGAATTCGCTAATGATTTGCTAGAATCACATAAAAAAGAAGCTATCGAAGCCGGCCTTACCAATGTTGAAATCATTCTTGAATTCGGCTCTCCAAAAGTAAAAATTGCAAAAGAAATCGCTCCAAAACATAATGTTGATTTAATTGTATGTGGGGCAACCGGATTAAATGCAGTCGAACGTTTCTTCATGGGAAGTGTATCCGAACATATCACCCGCTATGCAAAATGTAATGTACTTATCGTCCGTTCAGATGTTGAAGAATAAGAAAAGCGGAAGCGCCCGTTTAGCGCACGACAAAACTGAGCACATCGACTGAGATATAGGAAACACGACGAATGAACATGAGTCGATGTTGACTTATCGTAGGGAGATGGGCGAAGTTTACGAGTCGCTGGGCGCTGGAGCTGGACAGTGAATCTCAAATAGAAAAAAGCGTTGGGTATTAATTGCCCAACGCTTCTTTTGCTTTATTTAATGCAATATTTACTTGTTCAAAGCCAGTTCCGCCTAGACTATTACGTCTTGCGACAACCGTCTTTGGCTGAAGAACTTCATAAATATCTTCCTCGAATAATTCGGAAGCTTGCTTATATTCCTCAATTGTTAAACCAAGCAAATAAATGCCTTTTTGGATGCATGTTAATACTAATTTACCTACAACCTCATGCGCTTCACGGAAAGGCATCCCTTTTGTTGCTAAATAATCGGCTAACTCTGTTGCATTAGAAAAATCCGCTTTTACGGTCTTTTCCAACACTTCCGTTTTCACTTTCAAAGTATCGATCATTCCAGCAAAAATTTGCAGAGAACCCTTTACAGTTTTCACTACATCAAACATGCCTTCTTTATCCTCTTGGAAATCCTTGTTATAGGCTAGAGGAGTGCCTTTCATTACAGTTAATAAACCAAATAATGCACCATAGACT
>JAEWMK010000073.1 GCA_023457235.1 Bacillota bacterium | reverse complement strand
AGATTATCTAGTTTTGAAGGAACAACCTTCAATTGAATATGTTTGGTGACGATAGCGAAGAGGTCACACCCGTTCCCATTCCGAACACGGAAGTTAAGCTCTTCAGCGCCGATGGTAGTTGGGGGCTGTCCCCCTGTGAGAGTAGGACGTTGCCAAGCATGTATTAATCAAGTATCCTCTATGCAAATTTTGAAGGAAGCACAATATTTTATAATTTTTACTATCGCGGGGTGGAGCAGTCTGGTAGCTCGTCGGGCTCATAACCCGAAGGTCGTAGGTTCAAATCCTGCCCCCGCAACCAAATGGTCCCGTGGTGTAGCGGTTAACATGCCTGCCTGTCACGCAGGAGATCGCCGGTTCGATCCCGGTCGGGACCGCCATTTAAATTAATATAACTTTTGGCCCGTTGGTCAAGCGGTTAAGACACCGCCCTTTCACGGCGGTAACACGGGTTCGAATCCCGTACGGGTCATCATAAAAAATAGACTAACAATTTGTTAGTCTATTTTTTGCGCTTGGCAGCGCATCGGACTAAAAGGTGAAAGTCCTGAACACGCTGTAGTGGCGGAAGTGTATAGCTGACAGGTAGTGCAATGCCGTGAGGCAACTCTATTTTACCAACATGGTTTTTTTTGTAATAAATAGACGGAGAAAATCCGCTTAATGAGGTAATTGGAAGTAAAATAGCTGAATTAGACGGAGACATTCCGCTTATTTGGTTTTAAACGGCAAAAGTGGGCGACTTTTTTTCGAATTACCGGAAAACCTCCGCTTATTTAACCCGAAATGAGCTCCATTTTGCAAATAACCGGAAAACCTCCGTTTATTTGTTACCATTCCAAGGGGGCTTTCCTATCAGCCAGCTTTTTCGTAGTGTAGCTATGATTCTAAATGAATAAACCTATGCTTTCTTCCATAAACAACAAAGTTTACGAAAACAGGCTTAAGAAAAAACGTTCCCAGATATCTAGAAACGTTTTTCAGTGGTCTCGGACATCCTTCGTACCCAAACCTAAAGCTCAGCCCCAAAGCCCCTACCAAATCACAACATCAACAGCTCCGAAAGACAGATAGGCAGTTACAATTACTGCATTTACCGGAACAACTGCATTTTCTTGAACTTGCTGTGGCTCCATATCAAGCTCTATACCACGATTAGACATATTAACTAAAAAGATTCCATTATGTAGATTCAAAAATTCACTAACGGAAGCCTTGGCGAGCTCATCGATTTCATTGATCGTTTCTTCAGCATAAATAGAAGCAAATTTAATAAATGTTGCTTCATCACAAGCAATACCTGTTGAAAATGTTTGCTCTCCATCTCCATCTACTTCACCGCTATTCTTGATTAATTGGCTAACCAACCAATCAGCTTCATACTGTCCATGAACTACTTTGGCTTCTAACCGAACTTGATCATCAATGAAGCGAATCAGATTTTTGGCAAACAAAGATAGATAATTAGTGAATAACTCTCGATCAGAACTACCTTCCAAATCAACGATCGTTTTGACTAATGTGTCAATATCTCCAGCCTTAATAGCATCAAATTGTTCATCTGATAAACTATGTTCTTTTTTATAATTATTTATCGCCGTTGAAAATTGATCAATATTCAAAACTCCGAGATCAACTAGGGCTTGTCCAAGTATTAAATGATTTTGTTTTTGACCTGAAAGTAATTGATCAAGCTGTTCTTCTGTAAGAAACCCAAGCTCGATTGCGATCTCTCCAAATCTTTTATCAATCTGCTTCTGTTTTTCATGTACTTCTTCAACTTGGCTCGGCGTCATATACCCCTCATTTACTGATAGCACGCCTAATTTAACATGTGTTTCAGCTTGCAGGGCTAATGCGTCTTTTAACTGTTCCGTATTGATTAATCCTTTATTCAATAAATAATGCCCAAAATATTGACTAAACATAGTAAAATTCCCTCGCTACTCTTTTATTATTTTTTCAATAATATTTGCAACAGCTTCCAATGTTACTGGTTTTTGAATAAAATCATAGGCACCAAGTTCTATAGCCTTTCGTAAATGTGATTGTGTACCTGCAGAAGAAGCCATGATCACCTTTATATCTGGGTTATATTCTTTTATTTCTTTAAGAGCTTCAATCCCATCTTTATCAGGCATGATGATATCTAAAAATACAACATCTGGTTGTTCCTGCTTTACTAATTCAATTGCTATTTTTCCGTTTTCTGCTTCAAATATATTTTTACATTTACATTTTTCTAGCATACTTCTAAGCTTTTTACGAATTAATACTGAATCATCAACCAATAAGAATTTTAAATTGACTTCCATTATGAGGCACTCCTTACATAAGATATTATTTCATAATGTTAAATTTCGTTGGAAAATGTAAAAATCCTGCATAAAATGACGTTCTATGTAAAATGTTCCGAGATTTGCCATAATCCTTAAAAAAAGTGTTTATTGTCTTGTTTTTGCTATTTTGCTATAATTAAATTGGTTGTATGACATATCCTTGAGTAGGGTACATAATTGCTGAGAAGACATCATTTGTCTTCTCATTTTTTTTGCCCAAAATTCATTTTGGAAATATAACAAATTTTCGACAGTTCTGTATTGTTTACAAATTTTTAACAGATCTATAAAGGATTTTCATGTATACTTCTTGAATATAGGTTTTTAGATAGAAGTTATCACCTAGAACGTGTTAGTAAGGAGAGGTATTTCAATGGTAATTTCCCATCCGACGGAATATGATGCTTATTTATTTCATCTTGGCCAGCTTTTTCAAAGCTATAAAACGTTTGGAGCACATATTCGAAAAGAAAAAGGTGTTTTAGGAGTTCGGTTTACGGTTTGGGCTCCGCACGCTGAAAAAGTCAGTGTGATTGGTGATTTTAATAATTGGAATGGGGACCATTATCATTTAGAAAAAATGAACGAAGAAGGCATCTGGACTAACTTTTTTCCAAAAGTTTCTGA
>JAEWMK010000072.1 GCA_023457235.1 Bacillota bacterium | reverse complement strand
GCCTGTCCCACCATACTTTCGGGTTAGCGAAGGATCGACTTGTTCATAGGATTGAAAAATCGCCTCTTGTTTCTGTTTTGGTATGCCAATACCTGTATCTTTAATATGAATGTTGACAAAGTCTTGGTTCTCCACTGCATATATTTCAATTTTTCCTTGTTCAGTGAACTTCACAGCATTCCCCAGTATATTATGGACGATTTGATTAAGCCGTTTCTCATCTGCGACTACATAAATTCCCCGAATAGAGTGATAGACAATTTCCACTGATTTTTTATTAATAAAGTACCGGTACATTTCCACAATCGGCACAATGACTTGCTCAAGTTCAAGTTGTTTTGGGAAGATTTGTATTTCACCATGCTTTAATAATGAATAATCTAAAATATCATTCACTAAGTTTGACAATCTATTTCCGCTTGAAACGACTAACTCAAGATTTTGTTTCTGTTTTTCATTTAATGTACCTTCTACACCACTTAAAAGGGATTCACTAATTGTGATCATCCCATTTAAAGGGGTTCGCAATTCGTGTGAAGTGTTCGCCAAAAATTCATCCTTTAGTTTATCCATTGACAAAAGACGTTCGCTCAGAATTTCAACCTTATGAAAAGAATCTGAAAATCTTTTCGTAATAACAAACGCTTGTACAAATAGAAAAACGAAAAGGCCTAATGATAATATTTCACCGAATGTGCTTTTAATAATGCTGCTATTATTTAAAATATCGAAGATCGCGGTGCCAGCTACAATGATTAATCCAACAAAATACAGGAGTGCATTTTCCCGTTTATTTCTGATTGCCATTGCGACTGAGAAAACCGTGTATAACATTCCAAATATTATAATAATGTGAAACATGTTAGTATATGAGGTATATGTTGATACGTCTGTAAAACATACAATAATTGAATAAATCGTCGCAAACACAAAGTGAAGCTTGATTGGAAACTTACTCATTTCTTGTGGGAACATTTGTTTAACAAGCATCATAAACGGTAATTGCATCCAAATATACGTGTAATACTCTATATCAACAATTGTTTTAAATGAAATGTTTGGAAAAAGATCATTTATAAATTGTTCTCCCATTACTGGAATTCGTACTAAAAATATAAAACACCCAATTGCAAATAGAAGACTAGAAAGATCCCTGCGCAAAAAAAGGTAATAACTCATATAATACATAATCATTATTAACAATGTACCAAATACTATCATTTCTAGACGTATCATATTACGCTCTAACTTTCCGATTTGATCCTCTGAACCAAATGTAAGTGAGTACCAAATCCCCCCGCGCGCATAGGTGAAATTGGAGACTTGAACAATAATATCGAATTCAGAGGCTGGAGCTGTAAAAGTTGCAATACCTGGGGCATATCCAGGTTGATTATTTTCCTTTGTTGTTGCAACAACACCGCCTGCAGCAATTTCTTCATTATCAATCATTATTCGGTAAGTAGTCGAAATAGTTGGAACTTTCAATGCGTATTTTTGATTAGGAATAGCATTTTTAACCTTTAATCGATACGTTGCATACCCGAATCCTGGGGAATCACGATCCTTTGGAATATCATAGCGGTTCCAAACATCGGGAACCATCGCAAGTCCATCAGAAGAAATCGTATTGGCAGTATCAGACGTGAGTAGTTTGTTCCAATAAAAATCCCATTCTCCGTTTAAAACGATAAAGCCTTGCTTCTCAGATTTCCATTTTTTCAAATCCAAACTCCCTTGTTCAATTGAAGGTTGAACATTACTTTGTTTAATCCCATCATGCAAACTAACAAACAAAATAATGAAGATAAAAATTGCTAGTAGGGAGACAATTAGTTCTTTTTTATAAAACGATAAATAGTTTTTGCTCTTCAACCTATTGTCCCTCCTAGCACAACATGTTCCATAAAAACTGAATCCTTGTAGTCTTAAAAATAATTATACATTTATCTAAGTATTTTACCATTTTTCTCCCTATTACTTACAGAGAAAAACGAAAAACAGAAAAACAAGTGGGGAAAACGATTTGTTTTTCTCCACTTGCTTCATTTTTGGGCTTTTCCAACAGCCCCAATTATAATTAGTTATTTAAATTTAGTAAATTCATAATCACGGTTGCCGCTTCTGCTCTTGTTGCCTTTCCTTTTGGATTAAATGTCTGATTTGGTAAACCATTTACAATTCCATAATGAGCTGCTGTATTTACAGATCCTTCTGCCCAAGATGAAATATTGTTGTAATCTAGGAAATTCGTTTTATTATTTACAATCTCCAGTTTACCAGCTTTAACAATTATGGCTGCCATTTGCTCACGGTTGATTTGTTCATTCGGACCAAATCGTTCTTTACTTAGCCCATTTACAATACCATTTGTAGCCGCTTGTTCAATGACATTTTTAGCCCAATGATCTTTAATATCTGTAAATGTTTGAACATCTCCAGCCTCCTTCACGTTTAATGCCTTGATGACCATTGCGACAATTTCTGCTCTCGTCACCGTTTGGTTTGGCTTAAACGTTCCAT
>JAEWMK010000071.1 GCA_023457235.1 Bacillota bacterium | reverse complement strand
GTAGATGAAGTGGCAAATAATAAAAACATCCCTTTTCTTTTTATCCACGGCGCCGGTGGAAGCTCGACAAAGTGGCGTAAGGTTCCTCAATTATTAAATGAAAATTCAGCGACATATCTTGACCTTCCAGGACATGGTCAAGATCGCTCAACCTGTCCTTCAACAATAGAAGAATATGCAACTGTACTTAGTAAGGATATTCAGGAGGATGTCATTGTTGTCGGTCATTCAATGGGAGGGTTAATCGGATTAGAACTAGCAGCCATCAATGAAAATGTAAAAAGTTTGATACTAGTTTGTAGTCACTTTGAGATGCCTGTACATCCTAGTTTCCTAGAAAAGCTATCTGAAGGGATTTATCCTTTAAAATTCTTTCATTCATCGTACGCTAAAAGTGTAGATCAGGAGTTACTTAAGGAAGAAATGGAGGAATTGGAGCTTTTGTCTCTTCGGATAGCACTTTCAGATTTTGAATGTTGTAATAAATATAAAAATGGTAAGGAAGTCTTAAATCAATTAAATATTCCTATTTTGGGAATCTATGGTTCTGAGGATCGGCTCATTCCGAAAGATGCACAAGAAAAGTTGTTAAATGAAAAACATGATGCTTATACAAGAACAATCGAAGGTTCAGGTCACTATGTCGCTCTTGAGAAAGCCCAATTGTTTACTCAAGAGATTGTGAATTTTAGAGAGGAGCTGCAATACAACTATCAAAATACAAAATAGGAAGGAGGAGTTTTTTAATGGCTTTTTATTTTGGGAAAAGAAGAGAGGACAGAGCGGAGCAGCATTCCGCTCTAGGTCCACTGAAGGTTAGGCTACCTTTCATTCACTATGGTATAGAATTTCCCGACTGGGTTCAAGGGGCAATTTTGTGTGTTGTACCGATGGGGATTACCGCAATCATGATGGATGTATTAGGAATCCCCTTTGAACTAGCAATAGCCTTTGTGATTATTAACAACTTTTTATATTTGCTTCACACTTCATTCGGTGATCCATCCGTAGCAGGGTGGATTACGGCAGGAATTCCATTATATGTTGGATTTTTAACAGGATTTCCTGAAGGGCCGGAAAGAATTCAAGCATTGATTGCCTTGCAGCTTTTGGTAGCAATCATTTTCCTGCTTATGGGATTATTTAAAGGTGCCGATATCATTGTGAAAAAAGTGCCGGTTTCTTTAAAAGCAGGTATTTTGCTAGGTGCTGGATTTGCATCCATTTTCGGTGAATTTGCTGAAGGTGGAAGAGTTTGGACTATGCCTATTACAATCTTATTGGGTGCAGCCTTTGCCTTTTTTATGATGTTCTCAAAAACAGCAGCACCATTACGTGAGCGGTATGGTGTTTTCCGTTATATTGCCCAATTTGGGATTGCTGTGCCTTTTGCAGTTTCCTATATTTTTGGATTGTTAATTGGTGAAGTTCAAAAGCCGGAAATTTCATGGAGTTTTGTTCCAGTTCCGATCGGCGAGATTATTAGTAACTATAGTATTTTTGCAGTAGGATTTCCTCCTTTAGATTTCTTTGTGAAAGCGCTACCTTTGGCTTTAGCTGCATATATTATCGCATTTGGTGATATTCTAGTCGTTAGTTCATTATTAAAAAGTGCAGAAGAAGTAAGAAAAGATGAAAAGATAACATTTAGTCCAGGCAGAAATAGTTTTATTGTTTCCATTCGAAACTTTATTGAATCAATCTTCATGCCATATCTCCCTCTTTCTGGTCCACAGTGGACTGGCGGGCAGGCTTTAGTTTTAAATAGATATATGAATAGTAGCAGGAAACAGATAGATAGTTACTGGGGAGGAGCAACCGGTATTTTCTGGGGTATGAGTATTGCTCTTATGATTGGTCCAATTGTTACCTTATTTAAACCTGGTGTAGCCATTGGAATGTCACTAACAATGCTTATTCAAGGTTATTTATGTGGATATTTAGGAATGGAAATTTTAAAGGAAGAAAGTAATCTCCAAAGAGGAATTGCGATTATCATTGGTGCTGTGCTAGCTACAAAAGGGGCCGCATGGGGACTTGGAGTGGGGATTGTCCTTTGGCTAATCCTTGAGAAAAATTGGGTAGCAAATACTCATATAAATGAAAATGTCCAAGAGGATGGAGAAGTGAGTTAATTTAATTATTAAATATGCTATGAATTTATCCCTCCTTTGTTGAGAGTATAAATAATATATATAGCTAATACAGGGATTTTTATCATTAGCTAAATTAGTGTATACACGCACATTATTCCAGATTTCCTTTTACACTTAAATCCAGTGGAAAATCTGAAATAATGTGCAGTTTTTTTCTATATATCCCGTCGGAGTACGCCAGGGTTTCAATGAATAAGACAGATGTTTGTAATTTGAGTGAAACCTAATCTTTTAGTAATTCGTTGCAAGTTTGAAGAATACAACGTAACATGCTAGTGAATTGTCGGTTAATCCTTCAAATTTTTTCTCGTCAAAAAACTCTTTTTGTTCTAATTTAATCAACATGAAAAAGACCACTTTAAAATCAGGAAGGTATGATTTTTCGTTCAATATCTTTAAGATTTGCCCCGTTATTTCAATATGCTAGTATTAACAAATTCAATTTTAAAAGTGGTGAAAGCTATGTTTAAGCCCAAAAATCTTCTCAAAGTGAATACCAATTTGTATCCATCGATTTATTAGTTCCAGATTACCACCTTTTGCGTTTGATAGATCATCATATTAACTTTTCATTTCTTCTTAAAAAGTTCGTCTTTTTTATAGTGATGTGATACGGGGCGTCCTTCGGATCCTTGATGCTTTTTAAAATGCCAGTTCCTCACCACTCTACTATTAGTTAGAATCGTCAACACCACTTTAATGACACCAATATCATTCAAGAGGTTAACCATCTTAGGCATAATTTCTGAAGAAATAGAACTAAATGGCGAAACAAGTTAACTAGGCAAGCTATTTGTAAAAAGCGAAAAAGAAATAAGGCTTTCAGCGGTTTTGATGCCGTAAAGCATGGTAACAGTGTATTTAGGAAGCCTATTAAATTATCTCTTTATAAAATTCGAAAAATTCAAAATATGGTTGATGTTTAAAATTTTACCGTTTAGAATGTAAATATAATGAAAGTAATCTATAAAAAATGTAGGCGATAAATTTGAATCTTAAAATGAAAAAACAGCTACAGAAAAAAAAGACATGCTAAGATCTGCTGCGATGATGATTTCTAAGAAATGATATCATGGAGCGACAATGGACGATATTCGCTACAAAACTATTAATGACAATTAAAAATATTAATATAAAATTACTTTGGGAGGTTATTAAAAAGTAATAATATCGTTTTTCAGGCAAGTCGCCTCACTTATTTATCTAAAAATAACCGAATATTATATATTTTCGAAAATAATATATTAATAGATTTACATACTTATAAAACGGAGGGATTAGCTATGCGTGAAGCTGTTATTGTTAGTGCAAAAAGAACACCAATTGGTGAGTATTTCGGAGTGTTTAAAGATTTGACAGCAGTGGATTTAGGTGTACATGCCTTAAAAGCAGCCATTGAAGCAGCCGGGATTGATGCAAATCAAATTGAAGAAGTGGTAGGAGGTCATATATATCAGGCCGGTTGTAAAGGAAATACCGCCAGGCAAGTCGCGTTAGGTTCCGGGTGTTCCGTAGAGACGGTCGCTTCCACGATTAATCAACAGTGTCCTTCATCTTTACGTGCAGTGGAAATTGTCGCCCAAAATATTATGCTCGGCAAGATCGATATTGGAGCAGCAGTTGGCTACGAAAGTATGACGAATGTTCCTTATTTGTTACCAAAAGTTCGTAGTGGTTTAAAGATGGGTGACAGTTCAATCCTTGACGGCTTACTTAATGATGCTTTAATAGATGCTTTCAATGATTATCATATGGGCGTAACGGCAGAAACTCTTGCCGAGGAATATGAAATTAGCCGTGAAGAACAAGATGAGCTGGCAGTCATTAGTCATCAGAGGGCATGTGATTCAATAAAAAATGGAGTATTTATACAGGAAATTGCTCCAGTTAAAGTGAAGACAAAACGAGAAACAAAAATGATTGATAAAGATGAACATCCCAATCCCACTACGAATATCGATACGTTGTCCAAATTACGACCAGCCTTTAAAAAGGATGGA
>JAEWMK010000070.1 GCA_023457235.1 Bacillota bacterium | reverse complement strand
CATTATTTTATAGCCATACCACTCAACCCTGCTTTGAAGGATTATTTTTCAAAATGGCCACATAAACAGGATTTGCACATAACCTTAAAGTTTTTAGGTCCAGTAGAGCCTAATAAACTTAACGACTTGATAAACGAATTAAAAAGAATCGAGCAACTTCAAGATTTTGAATTAACTGTTGGTACAATAGGTGCATTTGGAAATCCACTGAAACCTCGAGTTCTTTGGGCTGGGGTTGAGAAAACGAGCGAATTGGTAGTTTTACAAAATCAAGTAGAGCAATATGCAGGAAGAGTAGGATTTGCAAAAGAAAATAGAGAGTACAGCCCGCATATCACACTTGCTAAAAAGTGGGTGGAGGGCAAAAGCAGTAGTTCGTTGGCGGACATTAAAAATAACTATAACGATCAACGAAAATTGGATGTAAACGAAGTTGTCATTTATCAAATCTTTCCGAGCAGAAGCCCCAAATATGAGGTGATCCAAACCTATCATTTGGCTTAAAAGTTGGCTAATTATCCAATATATAGCACTATAGAGATTTTTTGGTTCAATTTGTTGAAAAAGTGTAAAAAGTATAAGATAATAAAATTACTTATTGAAAATTGAGAAAATATTAGAAAACGTTTACATTGTTCGGCGTTAAAGGAGAAATAGAAATGACAGCTATTGCTTTTTTTTCAATTCTTATAGCAATCATGATCTTTATAAAAAATCGAATATTACATAAACGTATACAAGAATTGAATGCGATCAATAAGCTATTAACTATAGAAAATGAAAATCATATGGCTACAGTTCAAAATTTACAAGAGGAAATGAACAAGCTAACACAAATTAAGACTGTTAGTGAAATTGCCGCTAGCATTTCCCATGAAGTAAGGAATCCATTAACGGTTACAAGAGGATTTACACAATTACTTAGAGATGGTAGTCTTTCGGATGAGCAAAGAAACCAATATATAAGGTTAAGTTTAGAGGAATTAGACCGGGCAGAACGGATTATTGGTGATTATCTTACCTTTGCTAAACCATCAATCGAAAATGAACGAGTATTGCAATTAGATGAAGAAATTAAATATATAGTGCAAGTCATCAATCCGTATGCTATGTTAAACGATATAACCGTTGAAGTTAATATGGATGATTGCCAGTATGCTATTTTAGGAGAAAAGCAAAAGCTTCATCAATCCCTGCTTAATATTGTTAAAAATGGGATTGAGGCAATAGAGAGAAAAGGAAAAATATCGATTGAATTAAAAAAATACAACGATCTCGCAAAATTAATTATTAAGGACAATGGCAAGGGAATGTCCGAGGAACAGATCAATAAAATCGGAACTCCCTATTTTTCAACAAAAGAAAAGGGTACTGGTCTTGGTACAATGGTTGCCTTTAATATAATAAAAGCTATGCAAGGTGATTACAAAATAGAGAGTCAAATAGGGAAAGGCACGAGCTTTTGCATTACTTTTCCGTTGGTAGAATAAAGACAAAATCCTATATGGGGTTTTGTTTTTTTATTGCGATAAAAAAGGATATTAGAGCTTTTTCAGAGAATCATAATATAAAAAAGAAATTGAGGACGTGTCATGAGAGAATTAAACATAGAACCAATCAGAGCCGTTGAACGAGCTATTCAAATATTAAATTGTTTTAGTTTTGAGAAACCGGTTTTATCGATTGATGAAATCATGGCTAAAACAAAATTAGCGAAAGCCACTATCTATCGATTACTGTGGACACTTGAGCGTAATGATCTTATCGGGTACGATCAGACATTAAACAAATACAGGCTGGGGAACAAACCATTGGAGTATGGTGGAATCGTTTTGGCGAATTTAGATATAAGGAGAGAAGCAGAACCTTATATGCAGGATTTGCATGAACTGACAGGACATTCTATCATCCTTGCAAAACAACAGGAAGAATCGATTCAATATTTAGTTAGGTACGATAGTGATGAAGGTTTAATGCCAACTAATTTTGTAGGGAGAAGGCGAACATTGCATAACGGGGCTTTAGGTATTGTTTTACTATCCTATATGGACGAGGAATTCGTTCGCGACCTTCTACAACGTTACCCATTGGAACAACATACACCGAAAACAGTTACTGATGAGGCAATTTTCATTAAGCGTCTGAAAGAAATCAGAGAATTAGGCTATTTTGTTGATGTAGACGAGACATTTATGGGGTATACAGCACTTGCTGCTCCCATTTTTAATGAAAAACATGAAGCCATTGCAGCGCTCGCCATTTCTGGAGCGAGTTTTAAAATGGAAGGATCTAGAAGAGAGGAACTAATGAGCCTTTTAAAAGATGTGGCATTAAAAATTTCAAAACAAATGGGTTTGAGATAGGACACAGCATTTTGCTGTGTTTTTTTAATGTCGAATTTTTATATAAAAAATATAAAAATATTTCATATCTAAATATTCGGTTAATATTGACAATTCGGAACAATAATCATATATTAAAAATAACAATTCACTATACAATCTATCAATTCACAGAGTGAATCAACAATAAGACTTATTAATCTACAAAAATGGGGGTTATCGAGTAATGGTTAGGAAGATTGATGTAGAGGTAATAAAAGAAATAAAAGCAAAATTGGATCAAGGATTATTTCCGCAATGGGCATTAACTGACCCGGATATATTTAAATTAGAGGAAGAAATGGTATTCGGAAAAACATGGCAATTTCTTGCGCATGAATCTGAGCTAAAAGAAGTAGGAAGTTATGTTACTAGACAAATGGTCAATGATCCAATTTTACTTGTGAAGGATGGTTCGGGTGAATTTAAAGCGTATCTGAATTCTTGTACACATCGTGGATCGAAATTATGTACTGAAGACCGAGGTTGTAAGAAAACGTTTACATGTCCCTATCATGGCTGGAGCTTCAATCTTGACGGAGATTTAATTGGGATTGTGGCTGGAAATAAAGTGTACGGCCAGGAGATGAACAAGAATGACTGGTCTCTCCGCCAAGTGCCAAGGGTTGAATCGTATCAAGGAATGATTTTCGGAAACTTGGATCCAAATGCAATCTCACTTGAGGAATACCTGGGAGATATGAAGTTTTACTTTGATATTATGTTAGGCCGAAGTGACGGTGGTATGGAGGTTATTGGCGTTCCACAGCGCTGGGTAGCGAAAGCGAACTGGAAAGCAACAGCGGAAAACTTTGCTGCCGATCCATACCATGTGCAAACAACGCACAGGTCAACAGTAGAGTTGGGTATTAGTCCAGAGGATCCATTATATGCGGGCTATGGACATCAAGTTGTTTTAGGACATGGACATGGAATAAATGTCATTACATCAGCAACTGGCCGCTCAAGAAGTGCTTTCCAAGGTACTCCTGAGTCTATGTGGCCGAGTTTTAAGAAAAATTTAACACCTGAACAATTAGATATCTTGGAGCGAGTAACTGTGTTTGTAGGCGGAGTGTTCCCTAATCTTTCCTTTGTAAGTCCAATGCATGGATCAGAAGGCCACCTCCACAATTTCTTGAATTTCAGATTGTGGAGACCACTTGGGCCAGATCGAATGGAAATTTGGACTTGGTTTATGATCGATAAAGCAGCCCCACAAGAATATAAAGAAGGAGCATATAAAGGATACTTAAGTTCGTTTGGCCCTACCGGAACATTGGAGCAGGATGATACGGAAATTTGGGCACGGATTGTTGAGGCAAGTGGCGGGTTAATGGCTAGAGATAAGTCATTAAGCTTTAACAATGTTTTCAATTACCTAATGGGATTAGATCGAGTTGAACCTGACCCAGATTTCCCTGGACCGGGTGTCGCTTATCCAACAACATATTTAGATGCCATAGCCAGAAGTATGCATGACTATTGGATTGAATTGCTTTCTGAAGGACTTCAAGTAGAGGAGGAAGTTAACTAAATGAGTGCAAAAACACAACCACAAATTGATATTGAAATAAAAGAACAAATTAGGGATTTTCTATATGAAGAGGTTTTTCTTTTAGATAATCGCAAGTATATTGAATGGTTGGACCTTTTAGCTGAAGATCTTGTTTACAAAATGCCCTTACGCGAAACGATTGATCGCTTTGAGGGAAAGGATGTATCAGACGAGATCAGTTATTTTGATGAAACCAAAGTAGCCTTAACAACGAGGGTTAAAAGATTATATACGAAATCAGCTTGGGTAGAAAAAGTACCGCCAAGACAACGCCATTTTATTAGCAATATCGTGATCACCCGAACAGAAAACGACGATGAATATAATGTGAGAAGCTACTTTCTTTTTAAGCGAAGCAGAGGCTCTAATACTGATATTGAAGAAATGTTTGGGGAACGACACGATATCATTCGTAAAGAAACGGACGGCTGGAAAATTGCACGAAGAATCATCATTCCTGACCAGGCTGTTATTACCACCATAAATATGGCTATGTTTTTGTAAGTAAAGACACCCGTGAATTCAGTTTCACGGGTGTTTATCTATTACAAATTACATTTTGGAATAAGCAGCAGTACTTTCTTGTTGTTCTCCCATAGATTTTTTATCCTGATACAATATTTTAAGTAGAGGAGGGGTTACGATTGTGGTTACAAGTACTACAATAATTAACACAGTAAACATTTGCGATTCAATGATCTTATGTTCAATGCTTAAAGCAGCGAGTATTAAGGCAACTTCCCCACGAGAGACCATACCTGCACCGACTTGAAGAGAGCTTTTCCATTTGTAGCCTGCTAGTTTTGCCCCGACACCGCTTCCAATCATTTTCGATAGGATAGCCATTATACTAAGTCCGATAATCATCCAAAGGTACTCGGATACACCATGTAATTGAGCACTAAAGCCAATACTTACGAAGAAGATCGGCACAAATAAGGAATAGCCAACAACTTCAACTTTCTCCATAATCTTATGTCCTAAATCAGTAGTACCAATTGAAATCCCTGCAAAATAAGCACCAATGATTTCAGCTACACCATAATATTCGGCAAAATAAGCAAATAAAAAGCAGATAATCAGCGCGCCTCCAACAGGTGCCTGCGGGACGGCCATTCTAGATAATAGTCTGATCGTCCATGGTATAACCTTCCACATAAGAAGAATAGCAATAGAAAAGAAGACTACCTTCTTCAAAAGGACAGTACTAAGGCTGACATCGCCACCCATAAAGCTCATCACGACAGCCAAAAGGACAATGACAACGATATCATCCAATACAGCGGCCCCTAAGATCGCCATGCCTTCCTTCGTTTTCAGTTTTCCCATTTAACGTAATGATTGTACCGATATACTAACACTTGTCGCCGTTAGCACTAAACCGAAAAAGATAGATTCATAAAAGCCAAGACCTAATAGACCACCGGAATAATAACCTGCGATTAACGGAAGAATAATCCCACCGAAACCGACATAGGTTGAAGCTTTAATATTTTGTTTGAATTCTTTTATATCTGTTTCAAGCCCAGCAATGAACATTAAGATTATAACCCCAAGTGTGGCCATTTCATCAATAAAGTCATTGCCTTCAACGAACCCGAAGACAGCTGGTCCAATCAAAATCCCGGCAATTAATTGTCCAAGAACAGATGGCTGTCCTAATTTTACACTAATGCTGCCTGCAATTTTAGCAGTTATTAAAATAATTGCTAACTGTAATATAATCATAGTTTACATTTCCCCACCTTTTGCTAGTTTCAAAATTAAATGTAGTTTCTTTTTCGATAGGCATTTCTTTGTCAACAGGTTGAGGGTCAAAATCTTCCTTTATAAACATCCATAATAAAAATGTTAGGAAAATTATGAAACAAACCCCAAAAATAGCGGAGTTTCGCTTCCATTTCGAAATTCTTCTTATAAAAGCTAGCTCTTGGGGAGTGGAATTGCTTTTACTGCTTAATGACCTTTGTAGTTTTAAATCAAACTGTTTACTTTTAAGAAACTCAGCTTTAAGGGCACTGCATTCCTTACATGTAGCAAGATGTGTTTCTACATAAACTTGCGATTCCTTCGAAAGTTCTTGATCAATATATAGCGGCAAAAGATCTTGAACGATCTCACATTGATTCGTCATAAAAAACCACCTCATTTTTGTATAAATCTCTAAACTTTTGCTTAGCTCTATACAAAAGCACTTTTGTTGTCTGGGGTGTTTTATTTAAAATTTCGGCAATTTCAACATGTGAAAGACCATGAACTTCTTTAAATATAAGGACATCACGATAGTCCTCAGGGAGTTTAGTTAGAATATTCAAGACATCCTGTTTTGTTTGTTTTTGTAATGAAACGGTCTCTGGATCAAAAGAGTGATCGCCTTGCTCGTTAACATCCTCATCGTCAAACAGATTTCGGTCCTTTACCCAGGTTCTAACCTTATTCCGATATATATTTCGTGCAATTTGTAAGAGCCAAGTCTTTAAACTTGAATTCCCTTTAAAACGATGAATCGATGTAACAGCTTGAAAGAAGGTTTCTTGCGTTAACTCCTCACTGGCATCTTGTGAGCCTGTAACCTTCAAAAAATACGTATACACAATCGCGCGATGATTATGATAAAAGTCGGTTAAATCATCCATAATGGAATGTTTAACTTTTTTCCCATTTCGAAATGAGTCAAAAAGAGCCAAGCAATCCCCCTCCTTTCCCCTCATCCATGTAGTAACAAAAACATGTAAAAGGTTACAGTGAAATTTTAAAAAAATAAAAAAATTTTTAAAATCAGAAAGTTAAAAGCCTTTTAAGGAAAAGTATCCCTAAAAGGCTTATCTTATCAGGAAATCATAAATTTATAATGCATTCCAGGAATAATTAAAACGGCATGCTTTACATTTAAAGTGAGCGGGCTCTTCATATCTTTGTAGATTGGAATCGTAAAAATCCGTTGCACATCGTTTTGAAAGTCTATTTTAGGCTCTTTACTCCAATTTTTTTCATTTTCGTCCGTAATATTAAAGCTCAATTCGTATAATCCAACTTTAGGAATTTCATCCAATTGTTTATAGTAAACATCTATTTTTGAATCATTTATCACGGCTTTTTCTATTAAAAACCGTACGTTATTCACTGAAATCTCTTTGTTGATTACCGTTTCTTTATCATGCAGAAGTGGAATAGAGATTCCCGGTGTTTTATAAAATACAGCTAAATTAGGGAGCTCGACACCGATGAATTCTGTATTTTTTTCAATACCAGCCAGTGTCCATGTTTCTTCAAGAATGGAATTGCCAAAATTACTTTTATTCTCTTTGTTTGTTAGAACAGTATTATTCGTTAAATCCATTGCAATTAATGTATTAGGCCAGTAAATATCTTCTTGAACGAAATCTATATTTGGATTAGACCACTGATATGTATAGGAGAAGATGGTTTCTCTAGTGGAAATTTGTTTTGTCTTTAACTGTAAATCCAAACCCGAATTTTTCATGATCTGTTCTTGTGGGGGAGATAAAGACACTAACTCGCTATCAAGTTTAACCAATTCCTGGTTCGCTTTATTCTGTTCAGCTTGCCACTTTTCCTCGGCACGTTCTTTACTTAAATACCAGCTCCCGATCGTGAATGATAGTAAAAATGTCGTGATATAAAGCATAATTTTCTTTCGATACTTACTAACTCTTTTAATAAAAGCAACTTCACTTTGCTTAGTGCTATTATCATTGAAATCTTCATTTTCGAATGTAATGGAAAAGTCCTTGTCATCACTTAAACTCGTAAGTTCAGCTCTACATTCATCACATTCTTCTAGATGTTCTTCGATAATTTCCTTTGCTTTCGAATCGACTATGTCATCTATGTATAGGCTTAGCAATTCCTTCACCAAGATATGTCTCTCTTGCAAAAAAACACCTCCAAAACAAAAGCGAGAGTTTCATAAATTGTTCTCCCGCTGCCTGAATTCCTTACCTCTTAGTACTCATTGGATAAGATTATAACATATGTATAGAATTCTTCCACCATTTATTCGGCTGTTAGTTAAATGGTGATACTATAAGTGCAAGTTGTTTGGATAAAAATGCAACATGTGGGATAATAAAAAGGGAATGGACGTAGTTAACAGCCGTTCCCTTTTAACTTTTATAATGAATTTTTTCGAACAAACTCTTACATTATCTTATTCTAGGAGAGACGCTGGCATGAAGGTCATAATATTCGGAGGCAGTGGTTTTATTGGGAAACACTTAACCTCTTATTTCGTAAAAAATGATAATGAAGTTGTGCTTGTTTCTCGTTCTAAACGGCAAAGCCAAGATCCGCTAGTTAGCTATTTAACTTGGAGCGAACTTCAAGAAAATATAGAGCCCCTTGAAGAGGCAGATGCGTTTGTCAATTTATCTGGGGAGACCATCAATCAATATTGGACACCCAAGGCGAAGACAAGGATTCTAGAATCTAGAATTAATTCAACAAAAAAAGTGGCCCATTTTGTTCAAAAATTAAAAAGCAAACCGCATGTCGTAATTAACAGCTCTGCTGTTGGAATCTATGGAATGTCTGAGAGTGACGAATATGATGAAGATAGCCCCCTTAGCAATAGTGATTTTTTGGCACGCATTGTGTACGAATGGGAGAGAGCTGCGGATACGATTGAACAATATACCCGCCTAGTTAAGTTAAGGCTTGGTGTTGTTTTGGGGGTTGATGGAGGTGCACTACCTAAAATGGTGTTGCCTTATAAGCTTTTTGTAGGAGGTAGAATGGGCAGCGGCAAACAATGGCTTTCATGGATTCATATTGAAGATCTTATTCGACTTATTGAATTTTGCATAATAAACGAAAAGCTAAAAGGCCCAATGAACGCAACAGCACCTTCACCTGTAACAAATGATGAATTTGGGCGTGCTATAGCCAGCGTAATGGAAAGACCTCATTTCTTTCCCGTGCCGTCATTGATTCTTCGTGTCATGTTAGGTGAAATGTCTCAGATGGTCCTAAATGGTCAAAAGGTATTGCCGAATAAAGCTGTTGAATCCGGCTACACTTTTACATTTCCAAATATTGATTTGGCATTAAGGGATTTGCTTGGATAGAGCCCGAACCAAGAAAAAAAGTGGGAGCCCGGTCACTAAAAAGTGGTTTAGAGCCCGATCCAAAGAAAAAAAGTGGGAGTCCGGTCACTAAAAGGTGATTTAGAGCCCGAACCAAGTAAAAAAGAGGGTTTCCAGTCACTAATGGCTCGGGAACGTGTCCAAAACCAGCACTAAACCCAAAAAGGGGTGCGCTTCTTTTGGGCACCCTGCATTTAGTTTTTATTCTCTTACATTGAAGGAGACTGATTAGGTGGTATTGAAGCCTTCCGATTCTTCTTCGTCGCAACCGGTTCCCCTCTATAGCGCAAATATTCAGCAAGACCGGCATCAAACCCAGCTGTATAATCAATGGCATTCGTCGGGCATACATGAATACAAGCTGTACAAGAGATACATTCTGTTGAAAGTACTCTTTTTCCAGCATACATATAATCCAATAATTTTATATCCATCGGACATGCTCGCTCGCAGGCAAAGCATTCTACGCACTTACTTTGTGTGATCTCAATTTTCAAAAGAGAAAACCGGGAACCGATCTTTTGAACAAGCGGTATTGGACAAAAATACTTACAAACCGCCCGATTATCTTTAAGGAAAAAGGCTAACAAGAAGCCGACAACATAATAGACTACATTTCCGATTAAAAACCAATACATCTCCGTTAAAGATTCTAGCTCTGGTGTTTTTTGAAGAACGAACATGACATATAAAACTAATCCAAGTGAACCAAAGAAATGGATATATCGGAACCAGCTTAAAAGACGAATTCTCCCTTCTTTAGGCTGTTTCCACGGAAGCAGGTCAAGAACGGCTACTGTCCAACAAGCATAGCCACACCAGCCGCGCCCGAAAATCAGTGTCCCACCAATTTTGGCATCTAAATAGTGGATGGTTGCACCGATAAACACACCCATAAACAGGTAAAAGAAAAATCACTCGATTTGCATATTTTCCTTA
>JAEWMK010000069.1 GCA_023457235.1 Bacillota bacterium | reverse complement strand
TCCTATCTTTGACAGTTGTAGAGTAGAAAAAGCTTGAAAACCCTTATAGATAGGGCGTTTCAAGCTTTTTTATATGTTATAAAAATTGAGTACTTTTTTTATTTTTTTGTGTCTTTTAAAATTTTTTTCATCTGCCTATTACTTACGATTTGATAATCGGTTCTAAAGCCAAATGCCTCATGTAGGGCATCTGTGAAATCAGTGCGAGTATAGGTCGGGATATATCCGTCTCCGATAATTTCGAAAAAATTCATATCTTTCAAACCTTGAATAATTTCTTTGCAAGTGAATTTTCCCTCAAGTTTCTTTTCTAAATATCTGTATATAACCATTGATAAAAAGCAGGTTGTGAAATGAGCCTCTATTCTATCGTCACGACTTAAATATACGGGCCTCGCTTTAAATTCGCTTTTCATGATGCGAAAACACTCTTCAATTTCCCAACGTCTGTGATTAATCTTGATAATGGCAGGAGCATGATCTTCTAAATTCGTACATACAGCATAGAACCCATCAAATAATTCCTCTTTTGAGATGATATCTGCATTGATACTGTATAACTCTTTGGACGCAACTTCTCCATCAGGAGTGATACTTGTCTTTTCAATGAAGCGCTTATAATCATTTTGGTTGTGTTTTTTGATCTTTGCAGGATTAGTATCTATTACTTTTATAGCACGTTCAATCTGCGATTGACGAATTTTCCGTTGATAATCCCTGTACTTGATAGAATAAGTGACAATCAACTTTTGTTCTAACCCATCCTCTTTTATCCAACGCTCCTTATAAAACGTTTGATCGGCATACTTAGTATTATCGTCTAACTTCGTAATGTCATAGGTTTTAGGATCCTCACCGAGCCTCCAACCTTCTGGAGAAAGAGCCCACTCTTTTAAATGCTTTTTTAACTTTTTGATGGATTGAGTTGTAATAAAAGCACGATCTTTTTTATCATTAAACTTCCTGTTATCCGTTGAGGCAAGTCCAGCATCCGTGCAAACAACGAACTTAGATAACTCGAAATCTTTTAATATTTTTTGTTCTAATGGTTTTAACGTAATCTGCTCATTCGTATTCCCTTTATGGATACTGAAAGCAAGGGGAATACCATCCCCATCCATAAAGAGCCCCATCTGAACAATAGGATTAGGGCGGTGTTCCTTAGAGTAACCGTATTGCTTCAGACCTTCCTCCTGTTCAATCTCAAAAAAATAATTCGTACAGTCATAATAAAGAATCCCACTATTTCTTTTGGATACCTTCAGGCTATTTTTGTACAGTTCCGATTGAATAAAATCTGTTTCTTTAGCAATTACTTCAAGGGCTCTATATACATGTTGGATTTCAAAGTCTGGTTGTTCAATGAGCTTAGAAGAAAGGTGATGGGTAGCAAGTTTGGAAGATGGATAAATGATTCTACCGTAAAGTAAACGTGACAAAATCGAATTTAGGTTAAATGAAAACTTGTATTTGTCAGAGATTTGACTGCAGATTTTATGAAGCTGTAAATCATGGTAAATCTGTTGAAGAAAAAGATAACCGCCATTAAAACAACGTTGCTCCTCTTTTTCGATCAACTTTGTAGGTGAGTATTGAACCATAATCTTACGATTATCTTCTTTATCTTTCTTATTAAGTTCAGCAATATATTGTTTCGCCCATTCAATGGGGTCTTGACCGTCTAATTTTTTTAGAAGTTCATCATATGTACCGAGCTTTTCAACAATCTTGGAGGAATGTTTCCCGTTTTTATAAGTGGATTTAATGACATAAAGTGATGAAGAATTTTTGGATTTAGTAATTTTTAATCTCATAACCATCACCCCCGTTTCCCTATATTATAACACAGTACCTAAAAGTACTCAATATAAAAAGTGAAAAATTTGTCATTTTATCAATAAAAAAAGCCCTATTATCAAGGCTTTTCATGATTTGGATATTTATGTAACTGTCAAAGACCCGGAAAAAAGTGTCGTTTGGTGGAATTTTTTTCTTGTAAAGGTTTTGAGTATCACATAAAATTAACATATTATTAAAATTTCTTATTGAGAGGGATGTTCATGAAATTAATTAAACCCCGATTTGTTTCTGGTGAATTAAGACTCCTAAGATTTTTGCATTCAAGGATGGAATTTTCAGTTGATGACTTAAGACGTTACGAGAACCTTGAAAAAGGGTTCCAAGGTGAACAGATATTTGACAAATGGTCTGAGGATATTTTAATTGATGGTTTAATTTTAAATGATTTGCTTTTTGAGGTTAATAACACCGTATTTCAAATCGACTCAACGCTTATATCTCAAGGAACGCTATTTCAATTCGAGGTCAAAAATTTTGAAGGCGACTATTATCTTGACGGTGACAAATGGCTCACACTGTCCGGGTCTTCTATTAGGAATCCTTTACATCAACTGGAACGAAGCGAAATCTTGCTTAAGCAACTTCTTCAAAACAATGGCTATAACATGCACATCGAATCTTATCTAATATTCATAAATCCTAACTTCCACTTATACAATGCTCCAATTAACCAATCAATTATTTTCCCAACACAACTCAGCCGATTTTTAGACAAGCTTAATCGAACACCATCCAAATTAAATGGAAAGCAGTCAAAACTTGCAGAAACATTAGTTTCAAAACAAACCTATCAATCCCCCTATAAACGCTTACCCAACTATGATTATGATCAACTTGAAAAAGGCATATGTTGCCCACATTGTCGTGCATTTATGGATGAAACATTAAAGTGTAAATGTGGATTTGAGGAAGCTCCCTCTGCGGCGATTTTGAGAAGCGTTGAGGAATTCCGGTGGCTGTTCCCGGATGAAAAGATTACGACAAATGGGATTTATGAGTGGTGTAAGGGGAATAAATCAATAAGAACCATTCGTAGAATTCTCGCAAATAATTTTGAATATGAAGGCTATGGAAAGTCCGGGCATTATATAGTACCGATAGAGTTTAATAGAGCAGTTAGATAGTTATCATCATTTTACGGACATGCCTGCTCTGGACACACTCGGTTTGGCCGCATTTTCTCTTTTGGCGGACACGGCCTGCTCTGGGCACACTCGGTTTGGCCGCATTTTCTCTTTTGGCGGACAGGACCTGCTCTGGGC
>JAEWMK010000068.1 GCA_023457235.1 Bacillota bacterium | reverse complement strand
CTAGTGAGTTCCCCATCTCTACTATCTTTCCAAAAAAATGTTTTTCTACATATGGGTCAACAGAAAGTACTGCAACAATTTCTTCTTCTTTGATATTTTGTTTAGAATAAAGAAAAGTAGATGCTAATGCAATTGCTGGAAAAGTGTCTCTACGTTCTGGTTCTATGACTAAAGGAACATCATCACCTAACTGGCTACGTAACAAATCAACTTGGCTTTTGCCTGTAGCAATAACTGTTTTACTTGCTAGTGCAGCATTAGCCAACTGACTCCACACGCGCTGCACCATGGATTCCATTTCGCCTGAATCATTTCTTAATACCTTTAAAAATTGTTTCGCTCTCACATCATTTGAAAGTGGCCATAAGCGCCGCCCAGAGCCACCAGATAGTAAAATTATTTTCATCTTTTTAATCCCCTACTTTACTTATATGACTCTTATACCATTCATAAGTTGTGCGAATACCTTCTTCAAGTCTTACTTTTGAATTCCAGCCAAGGCTACTCATCTTAGAAACGTCTAATAATTTCCGTGGTGTTCCATCTGGTTTTTCTTTATTAAAAATAACCTCGCCTTGATAACCGACAATAACCTTTATAAGGTCTGCTAACTCAGCTATTGTGATATCTACACCTGTCCCAATATTCACAAATTCACCTATATCTTTAGCGTGATAGTTTTGCATTAAATAAATACATGCATCTGCTAGATCATCGACATACAAAAATTCCCGTTTGGGCTGACCTGTTCCCCATACTTCAACATGGTCTAGTCCACTAACTTTCGCCTCATGGAACTTTCGAATTAGTGCAGGTAAAACGTGGGAACTACTCAAATCAAAATTATCATGAATTCCATACAAATTTGTCGGCATCACAGCTAAATAGTCAGTACCATATTGCCTATTATAAGAAGAACATAATTTAATACCAGCAATTTTTGCTATTGCATATGGTTCGTTTGTTGGCTCTAGCTTGCCTGTCAACAAATGCCCTTCTTTTATTGGTTGAGGTGCTAACTTTGGATAAATACATGAGCTTCCTAAGAATAAAAGCTTTTGAACATTATGCTCATACGCTGCATGAATCACATTTGTTTCTATCATTAAATTATCATATATAAATGATGCTGGCTTTGAATGATTTTCTAAAATTCCACCAACCTTTGCCGCTGCCATGAAAACATAATCAGGTTTTTCAGTTTGAAAAAATTGAAACACTTCCAGTTGATTTCGCAAATCTAATTCACTACTAGACCTTCCGATTATTTGCCTATACCCTTGATTTTCTAATTGCCTTTTGATTGATGAACCAACAAGGCCGTTATGACCAGCCACATATATTTTCGCTTCTTTTTTCATGATTAACACCCAATTTTATTCATAATAATTCCTAATATCGTATCCTAAATTTTTAACAGCTATATCTTTCCTAGCAGCTTCTACATCCTTTTGGACCATCATTTTTACAAGATCTTGGAACGATACCTTTGGCTGCCAACCTAATTTTTGTTTTGCCTTAGTAGGATCACCAAATAAAAAATCTACCTCAGTTGGACGGAAATACCGAGGATCAATTTCAAGTAAAACATTTCCTGTCTTTTTATCAAGCCCTTTTTCACCAACTCCACTACCATGCCACTCAAGTTCAATCCCAACTTCATTGAAAGCTCTCTCTACAAATTCTCGAACAGTATGTGTTTCTCCAGTAGCAATTACAAAATCATCTGCTTCGTCTTGTTGAAGCATTAACCACATTGCTTCCACATAGTCACCAGCAAAACCCCAATCACGTTTAGAGTCTAAGTTTCCAAGATAAAGCTTGTCCTGTAGATCTAGCTTAATTCTTGCAACAGCTCTCGTTATCTTTCTTGTTACAAACGTCTCACCACGTACAGGTGATTCATGATTAAATAAAATTCCGTTACAAGCAAATATATTATACGCTTCCCGATAATTTACAGTAATCCAATAACCATATAACTTAGCTGCAGCATACGGACTTCTTGGATAAAATGGTGTTTTTTCAGTTTGTGGAGTTTCTTGTACTTTTCCATATAGCTCACTTGTAGAAGCCTGATAAAATTTTAACTTATCTGTCATTCCTAAAATTCGTATAGCTTCCAATAATCGCAGCGTCCCTAGTGCATCAGAATTCGCAGTATATTCAGGAGTTTCAAAAGAAACCTGAACATGGCTCTGAGCAGCTAAATTATAAACTTCGTCAGGCTGAACCTCTTGCACAATTCTAATCAAGTTAGTGGAATCTGTTAAATCACCATAATGAAGGTAAAAATTTACATCTTGTTCGTGTGGATCTTGATATAAATGGTCAATCCGATCAGTATTGAAAGATGAAGCTCTCCGTTTAATACCGTGTACTTCATAGCCTTTTTTTAATAAAAAATCCACTAAATAAGCACCGTCTTGTCCTGTAATACCTGTAATTAATGGTCTTTTTTTCATGTTTCACTCCTAGATTAAAACTTTGAAATAAACACTTTTATGATTTTAAGCTTTTTATGGTGTCCTTTTTGTTACTTGGACCACCTACTGGCTAAAAATTTTTTCAACAAGCTCTCTCTATCTAAATATTAATTATAAATCCAAACCAAATACACAATCACTACAGTAACTATCATACATAAAATATTTAATGGTATTCCAACTTTTAAATAATCCTTAAAATGATAGCCCCCTGGACCATAAACAATCAAATTTGTCTGATAGCCTATTGGAGTTGCAAATGCAGTAGATGCAGAAATTGTAACGATGATTATGAGTGCCTTAGGATTGATATGCATTTGATTAGCCATTTCAACCGCAATCGGGAACATCATCACAGCTGTTGCTGTATTTGACATTATTTCAGTAAAAATATTTGTTAATAGATAAATTAATAACAAAACAAAAACCAACCCAAATGGTGCAGTTATTGAAACTAAACCATCTGCTATCCAAGTAGCTGTACCGGTCTTTAATAAAGCAGCTCCTATTCCAAATGAACTTGCAATTAATAATAGAACATTAAATTGTATGGACTGTTTTGCTTCTTCCGGAGTTACAATACGCAATCCTAATAAAATAATTGTGGATAATAACATCGCCTTAAACATGGTTAATACATTAAAAGTAACTAGTATAATCATAATTAACATTGTAGATAAAGCTATTATGGATCCCCTTATGTTATCTTCTATATGTTTAGGAATCTCTATTGGAGTGACCACATAAAAATCATTATAATGTTCCCTTTCAAAAAAGTCTGAACCAGTCAATAGTAGTAAAGTGTCACCGGGTTTTAATACTATATCACCAATTTTGCTTTTGACTCGTTCACTATTGCGATGAACCGCAATAACAGCAGCATCATATCTTCCCCTAAACTGTGTATCTCTAATTTTATTAAATACTAACGATGATTGATCTGATATGACAACTTCCACTAATTTTGAATTACCATTTTTCAATGTATCTAGCGTTAGCTCTGTACCAGTTTCAAGAGTTAATCCTTTTCTTTGTTGAAGTTCTGCAATTGTAGATAACAACCCTGCGAAAATTAAACGATCCTCCATTTTTATTTTAGTAGTTGACTTAACAGGTGATAATTTTGTTTTCCCTCGGATAATTGCTATCAAAAACAGTCCTTCTAAATGGCGAAGACCTGCTTCTTCTACGGATTGATTAATAAACGGATAATTGCTCTGAACTATAAATTCACACATATAATCACGAGTTTGTTCTTTAAATTTTTCTGTTGTCGTCACCTTATGACTTGGTAGTATTTTGTATCCAATTGTTAGTAAATAAAGAATCCCTACCATTGTCAAGGGCAAACCAACAATACCAAGTTCAAACATTGAAAAACCATCCATACCCTTTTCTAGCATTAATCCATGGATAACAATATTTGTAGAGGTACCGATTAAAGTCATGGTACCTCCTAAGACTGTTATGTAGGATAGAGGAATAAGAAATTTAGATGGTGACAAGCCGCGTTCCAAACACCATTTCCGAATCAACGGTGTAAGTGCAACAACAATTGGGGTATTATTTAAAAATGCAGAAAGCACTGGAACCGGTAATAATATTTTTAAAAGTGCCTTTTTCTCAGATTGTCCTGAACCAAGTATTTTCCTTATTGCCCCCTCAACAACACCGCTTTTTTGAATAGCACCTACAATAATAAATAACAAGGCAACTGTTAACATACCTTCATTTGCAAAACCATTCAAAGCTTCTTCAGGTGTTAAAATTCCTAATAACAAAAGCATAGCCACTGTTCCAAAAACAATCATATCTGCTCGAGCAAGTTCTAAAGCTAATCCAACAATCATACTAATTATTGCAACAATTACGACAACCATTTCCCATGTCATAAAGCACACTCTACCTTATTTCAATATCTTAGTGCACATTGAAGTCTTTTAGTATTTTACTAATCTAAATATTTTTTAATTTGTTTCATAACATAATCTGTTGCTTCTTCTATTGAATACTCGCTTGTATCAATTTCAATTTCTGGATTTACAGGTTTTTCATATGGGCTAGAAATACCAGTGAAATTCGGAATTTCTCCAGTACGTGCTTTCTTATACAAACCTTTTACATCACGTTTTTCACATTCTTCAAGTGGAGTGCTGACAAAAACTTCGATATATTCCTTACCAATTATTTCTCTAGCATTTATTCGATCACTTTCAAATGGAGAAATAAATGAAGTTAATGTAATAAGTCCTGCATCGTTCATTAACTTTGCTACTTCTGAAATTCGACGAATATTTTCGACACGATCAACTTTTTTAAATCCTAAATTTTTATTCAAACCATGCCGTATATTATCACCATCAAGTAGCATAGTATGATATCCCAAAGATACCAATCGTTTTTCAATTTCATTAGCAAGTGTGGACTTCCCAGATCCGGAAAGACCAGTAAACCAAAGTGTTAATGGTTTTTGACCTTTTTGTTGTGACCGAATTTCTCTAGTAATATCTGTCTCTTGCCATACAACATTTGTTGATCTACGAAGTGCATGCTCAATAATTCCGCAAGCTGAGGTCATATTGGTTACTCGATCAATTAAAATTAAACCACCTAATGCTTTATTATTCACAAATTTATCAAAAACGATATTCTCTGATAATGAAATATCACATTCCACTAAATCATTCTTGAAAGCTTCCTCGGCAGGAATATGCTTCCCAGTATTTATATCTACCTTTTGCTTGATTGACATAACTGTCCCTGGCAGTGTTTTTGTACCAACTTTGACTAAATAGTTTCTACCTGGAACAAGTTTCGTATCATCCATCCAGAGAATTCTAGACCTAAACATATCAGTTACTTGAATATTATTTGCAATTGTTAATACACAACCTCGTGATACGTCCACTTCTCTATTTAGTTGAATCGTAACAGGTTGTCCTTCCATTGCTGATTCCAACACTTTATCTGCTACTAAGATACCCTTTACTTTCGCTTTTTCATTACTAGGAAGAGTTACAATCTCATCACCTACTGAAATTG
>JAEWMK010000067.1 GCA_023457235.1 Bacillota bacterium | reverse complement strand
GGCATCTCTTGCCCCTAATAAATCTTCCGCACTTGTTGAAGTTTTAAAGAATTTATGTGTTCTGTCGCCAAATTCATTTTCAGTTGTTAAGATATCGCGTGTTGCCGGATCATGAAGTGCATCATACATTCTTGAATAGGAACGTGCCGCATTTTGATAAGCAGGATGAGTCGTCACGTCATCGATTTTTTCCCCGTTAAGATAAACAACCCTGCCATCTTTTAGACTCTCTAAATATTCTTGTCCATTGTACATAATATCCGCTCCATTTCTTTTTATAATTATTTTATTTTGTTGTATAACAACTATCTTAACAGTAATATTTCTGAGTATTCAGTTCAATAACACTGATTGTCAGTATTTTCTAAAAATACCACCTTTCCCTGTTAGTTAGATCAGAAAAGATAAAATTTTTAGGAAGCATCCCCTAACGAATGCTTCCTTTTCTCAAGTCTTTTTAACTAGTGGCTCCTCACTTACTTTTTTATGAAGTCTCTCCATTTAACCGTATGACATCGTGTCATATTTGACTATGAACTTATAATGTGTGACACTGTGTCACTAATGGTAACCATTACTACCTCCGTGTCTGAAATTTCCACACACATATCCAAAAAGTACCTTTTGATATTACAACGCTTTCACTGTTAATTTAATAAAGGCTTCCATTCAGTCAAGGGGGATATTGAGTTTTTGGTAAAAGGTAGCGAAGTAATATACGAATCAGAAATATATGAAATACATTGGATTTACGAAAGTGGTTATTGCGAAATCAAAAAAGAGAATAAAATTATTTTAGTAAAGCTTTCAGACCTTACACCAAGAGAAAAAGCATAAATCAGATTTCCTGATTGGAAGCCATTAAACACTCGGTAATACGAGTGTTTTTTGTTAAATTAGAATAAAATATTTAATTTTGCTTAAAATATTTTTACAAATACTGTAAGGTAAAGGTGATTTTTATGTTTGAAAAAGTAAAGGATTCCGGCTAATGGTAGGTTTTTTTATCGCAGTATTTCTATTTAATTTTCTTGCTATTAAAACTGTTAAAAGGTTAACAAAGAATCAAATTATACATATTTGGATATTTACGACAGCATTTCAGACAATATTTGATACATATATTGATCTTAAATATGCTGGGTATTGGTATTTTACAAGAGATATTGATTTGTTATCCATTTTAAATCTTACATTACTTGTTCAACCAGTTAATCTGATGTTCTTGAACTGGTATCCTATTGGTACTTCATTATATAAACAAATCCGCTATTTTATTTATTGGGAAATTTGTTTATTAGCTTATGAAGCAATTACAACGTTGCCAGAACCATTTGGTTTTTTTCACTACGGATGGTGGCATTTATGGTATTCCACCATCATAAATCCTTTTTTACTCTTTTTATTGCTATGTTATTATAAGTGGATCTTGAGGATAGAAAAAGAATTAAGGGACGCCTTTATCTAATCTTCAAATAAAGTACGTTCCTTTGTTTTTATGTTTAATTATTTAATCGAATATATCCATCCAAATTTTCATCGCCGTAGCGAATATTAGAATTGCTAAAATAACCTGAAGAATCTTTGTATTTACCTTTTTCCCTGCCATTGCCCCAAGCGATGAAGCAATTAAACTAGCAATGACCATGATCCATTGTCAGTTTTCCCACAGTTGAACCAATTGATGAAATAAAGAATAGTGCAAACTATTCCCAAACTTGCAAACAATTTCTTATATATCTATATAAAAAATGTAAAAAGTCAATAAGTCGTTCTTCTATGCAACATAATGAACGTGTGCACAGTACCCACACACTATACATAAGATAATTTGAAAGTTAATCAGAAGGAGAACAAACATGTATTCAAATCAAAATTATTATTATATTCCACAGTATTATGATTATTACCGCTTGCCAAATAACACTCAAATTGTAAATGATATTCAGCAAGCAATTAACGCTGAGTATAGTGCTGTTATTTGCTATGAGAAGTTAGCAAAGATGGCCCCTACAAAAGATGAAAAGAACAGAATACTTGAGATACAACAGGATGAAAAACGTCATCTCGATGAATTCAGCAGGATTTATACAAATTTAACAGGAACAAAGCCTAGATTTAATATTATTGAGGAATGTCCAGACAAGTATAGAGATGGAATGGAATTTGCATTAAAGGATGAACAAGAAGCCGTAGATTTTTATTTAGATATAGCTGATAAATCGCAGGATTCTCATATAAAAGAAAGATTTCGACGTGCTGCTGCGGATGAACAAAATCATGCAGTATGGTTCTTGTATTTTTTTCATAAATCAAAAGGTTAAAATGGTACTTAAAAAGACTTATTAGAACAAAATATCGAAAAGAAAATTAGGGATTCTAAAGAAAGAAATATCCATTTGAATATTTCTTCCTCCTACATTCCGATCAACTATGTTTTACCGCCTTTACTAGCACAATATAAACTTTTAAATCCTCATATTTTTATTAATAGAACCATTTTTATTACATTTATAAAAAGACAAAACGACATTTACTAAAAATTAAGGAAATGTCGTTTTAGAAGCATGTATTCTAAAAAACATGCTTCATTGTTGCTGTTCTGTCTGTTTTTTGGCATTTAATCTATTTTCCAAAATATGAATCATATATAGGAAATGTTCAGCTTCTCGAACTACATGATCAGCTAATAAAGGATTTATTACATTTCGAATTTGACATGATTTGATCAATTCCAACCCTGCCTTCTTAAAGGCAAGTATTTCTTGAGCAGCATTTTCACTATCTTTATTGAATTTACCGATAATCGGATACGTTGGCTGCTTATTATACAACATCGACTCTACATCTCTGGCCTGATTTAAAAGAGTTTCAAAATCATCACCAAATTTTCGTGCTGTGTTAACTAAGTTTCGTTCAGACGCATCAATTAACGAGGCAATAAAACGAGAGTGTTCCATCATGATGCGTAACCAGAATACGTTTTCTTTTATGATTGCATCTTGAATAGGATCTAAAATGCCTTTATTAAATTTCTTAAGTGTTCTCATAAAATATTCTGCTTCTCTTGCAATATGATCTACGAGCAAGGGAAAGTTGAAACCGCTTATCTTACAATTAATGATCAGGATTAGAAGGTTTCTCTTGAAATTACGAAATCCATATACCAGCTCTATACTTTCTTCGTTTAACTTTCTTACTAATTCCACATTGTTTGGCGTTTGGTGAGCCTTCTTTTCTTGCTGTTCAAAAAAATGGTAAAATCTATCGGTTTGTTGAATAAGATGTGTATCCTTTCGGTTAAAACCTTCCCCTAAAAACAGAGCATGCTCTTTCATAATTCTTAACCAAAACCTATTTTCTGCGAGGGACCGCTCCACAAAAAGTTGTTCCGTGAGTGATTCAGGTTTTGCAGCAAACGATTCTGGAGAAATTAACATCTGATTGAACTGGTCCATATTCACATGACCCGGAAGTTGAGGATGATTTTGCATCGAATTCCTCCTTTGCTTTTACTTATTACTAATAATATTTTATAAAAATGGGATTATGTACTGGACAAGAATCGATATTTCAGGGGGAAAATGAAATGTAAAAAAGCGTTCCTATATTTAGGAACGCTAACCTCAAGATATTTTCTTACTTAATAGCATTTAATTGTTCAAGGTAACCTTTTAATGTTTCTTCAGTCATTGGTGCAAATCCAGTTTCACCTGCGAAATCATCAGCATTTTCAACTACGAATTTTGCATAGTCTAATACTTGTGGTTTTTCTTTAGCATAATCAATATTTAGATAAGTGAATACCGGACGAGTAAATGGTGCATAGCCAAGATCTTCTCCAATTGTCTCAAGGCTTGGTGCTACCGGGCCATTTCCAAAGTCTACGCTGACTGCTTGTAATTTATCAGTATTGTTTGCATAGTAACCATAGCCGAAAAATGCGATGGCGTTTTTATCTTTTGATACTAAGTCAACTAATGTTGAATATTCTTGTTGCAGATTTACTGTTGTTACTAATGGCTGCTCATCTAGAATATTTTCAAAGAAAAATTCGTATGTTCCATGGTTTTCGTTGGGTCCGAAAAACTTTACTTCCTCAGCTGGCCAGTCTGGACGAATATCAGACCATAATACTTTATCATCCGCTTTGATTTTTCCAGAAATAAACATATTCACAATTTCATCTTTTGTCATTTCAGTTGCCCATGTATTTTCTTTATTAATAACCATTGTTAAACCATCATAAGCAAGTTTGATTTCTAATACGTTCTCACCCATTTTCATGCCTTTTTCTTCTAGCTGTGCGACTTCCTCATCTTTAATAGGTCTTGAAGCATCAGAAAAATCAAGTTCACCAGGGATGAATTTTTTGAAGCCGGCGGATGATCCAGCACGACCTACTTGAACACTTACGTTTTCCTGTGCAGTTGTCATATATTCTTCAGCAATTCGCGCCATTAATGGGTACACCGTTCCTGAACCGTCTACAATGACGTCACCTTCTAATTCTGTAGCTTGTTCGGCTTGATCTGCTGGTTGTTCTCCTTCAGAAGATTTTTGCCCACCACATGCAGC
>JAEWMK010000066.1 GCA_023457235.1 Bacillota bacterium | reverse complement strand
CCAAAGAGGGGAGTGCCTATATGGGCACTTCTTTTTTGATTTATGGTAAACTATAGGAATTAGAATTTCCTTATGAAAGGATGGTTAAATGTATCCAGATGCATACATAGATTTTCTCGTCCATTTTCATGGGTCCCGGGATTATTTCGAATGTCACGAGATTCTTGAGGAGTACTGGAAGCAGACGAAAAAAAACGAACGAAAAAAATCGGTTTTCGTAGGACTTATTCAAATCTCAGTTGCGCTATACCACCAACGTTCCGGAAATATGAATGGTGCTTATCGTATATTAAGTAAAGGCCTTGGTATCTTAGAAGAGAAAAAGGAAGCCATTGTTGAGCTTGGTTTAAACTATGAGCAACTATTAATTTTGCTGCGTAAGCGGTTGGCTGAAATAAACGAATGTATTTCTTATTATAGTATAAACCTTCCTATAGATGATCAAAAATTATTGGAAACCGCCATTAGTCGTTGTCATTTACTAGGTTATACCTGGAGCGGAAAAAGTGATTTATCAAATACATCCCTTGTTAAAAAACATACTTTACGCGACAGAAGCAATGTAATCCAAGAAAGAGAAGAACAATTACATTTAAGAAAAAGTAAAAGACCTGATTCCTAATGGGAATCAGGGTCTGTTAACTCTTCACAAAAGTCCTTTGATTGGTCTCCGGATCTTTCGAAAAACTCAAGTGTATTTTCTGATGGTTTTATTTTTATATTACCTAATTGATTACGAAGAGCATTTAGCATAGCTTTTCCTTTTCCTTGCCCCCGATAAGAAGGATTAACGCTAATATGGCGCAGTTCTGCCTCATTTCCTTTGATCTTGACGCCAATAGCTCCAATAATATCATCTTCCTTATAAAGATAGAGCTGCCAGTCTTGATCTTCCTCATAAAGCTTTATTGTACCTTGAAGACGCTTTAAATCTTTTTCGGACGGCATAAAAGAAAGAAGCCCCATAGCTATTTTTTCATAATTTTTCTTATAACGAATTAACATGCTAAATCCCTCTTTGCTTTTATCATTCAATAGCAAGTATTACCTTATTGAAAATAATAACCGATTCGTTCTATGTAATCAATGGGTAAATTAAAGAGGCCGCACCCAAAATTGGTGAGCCTCTTATTTTTAGAACCTTAATTTATTGACCTGTTCCATTTAATCCTACACCGTTTGTATCAGTCTCATTTGTTCCGGTATTGTTTGTTCCAGTGTCGTTTGTACCGTCGTTATTTGTTCCGGTATTGTTTGTATCAGTCTCATTTGTCCCTGTATTATTCGTGCCAGTATTGTTATTTCCTGTTGTGTTATTTCCTGTTGTGTTATTTCCTGTTGTGTCGTCGTTAGTAGTCTTTCCTGAAATATAACCGGCACGATAAGCCTTCATCAAAATTGAAGCCATTTGCTCTCTTGTCACAGCTTGTTTATAACCAAATGTATTTTTTTCTAAATCAGTACCATTCATTAAGTTCAATTTTCTTGCTTCGTGGATATCATTATAATATCCACTATCTTTAGGTACATCGGTAAATGCAGTTATATTTCCACCTAAAGTCGGTGTTTGCGTCTCTGTTTGTTCATCTGCTTCTGTTTCAGGTGTGGCATCATTTGTGCCAGTATTATTTTCTGTATTCGTTCCTGTGTCAGTACCCGTCCCAGGCATCTGATCATTATTGTTTGCATTTCCGGTATCCGTATTGGTGTCATTATTAGTATTTGTTCCATTATTTGTACCGCCGTTGGTTCCGTTATTGTTTGCATCTGTTCCATCTCCGTCACCATCGGCATTTTCGTTCGGATTAAGTGCTGGATCAGGACTAGCCCCGTCTCCATTATTGTTAGTTCCAACGGTACCACCGTTATTAACATTAGGTGTTTCTACTGTATCCGCAACATTTAATGGTGCATACCTTGTAGTATTATCATAACCCACTGGGGTTAGATTAGTTCGATCTCGATCGTTCCCTGCTTCATTATTTGCTACCCCACAGCCAGTTGCAAGCCCCATAATTAGAAAAGATGTCGATAACACATTGATCAATTTTTTGTTCAATGTTAAAACCCCCCTTCAAACATATAGTTTGTCAGGAGGGCATTTTTTATTTTGTTATATTTAATCCAAAAATGAAAAAAAACTCCTGTCAATTAAATGACAGGGGGCGGGCGCCTACGCTTTTCTATTGTCCAGCTCCGGCGCCCACGCTTTTCTTATTCTTCCCAAACTTTAACTTCCTTCATTACATCGCCTTGACGAATTCTAAGTACCGTATCCAATCCTTCAATTACTTGGCCAAATACTGTATGAACACCATCTAAATGAGGCTGAGCTTCATGGACAATAAAGAACTGACTGCCTCCAGTATCTCTACCAGCGTGTGCCATGGATAACGCACCAGGAATATGTTTATGAGGATTTCCCTCTGTTTCACATTTAATAGTGTAGCCAGGCCCACCCATCCCGTTTCCGTATGGGCAACCTCCTTGAGCTACAAAGCCTTGAATCACACGATGGAATGTTAAACCATTATAAAATCCTTCATTAGCTAGCTTTTCAAAATTTGCAACTGTCCCTGGTGCTTCATTTGGAAAAAGTTCGATAACAATTTTTTCGCCGTTTTCAAATTCAATAGATGCTTTTTTCATGTTATGTATACCTCCTACTATTTTATTCTTCCTTATTTTACACTATATGATATAAATTAAAAAATTTAAAGCAAACAAGAAAGCAGAACTTACACAAAAAGTTAAAGTTCTGCTTTTTATCATTCTATATTATAATACTTTAGCTGCTCCTACGTAGCGTTTAGCCCAATAATATGGATCGTTTAGTTTTGAAACCATTACACCTTTTGATGTCGCTGAATGTATAAACTTATTATCACCTATGTATATACCTACATGCGAAATCCCAGACCCAGATGTATTAAAAAATACTAAATCACCTTTTTGTAAATTCTCTTTTTCTACACTTTCTCCATGTTTATATTGCGAGTCGGAAGAACGTGGAAGTTCAATTCCATTTTCACTAAATACTTTATAAACGTAGCCAGAACAATCAAAATCGCCTCCATACGGAGTGCCTATGTATTTTTCTGCACTTTCTATTATGTTTTCAGCAACTGCAGTATCTTCTTCATTGGCTGCAAATACATTTCCTGAAGAAAACGCTAGCAAGATAATCATGGAGAAAAATGCTGTAAGTACCTTCCTCATAATTCACCTCCCACGACAAGAATCCAGACATTAATTTGCCTTTATCACTAATTCTACAAATATAAAAAAAATCCTGTCGCATTTTAGAAAAAAACTGAATCTTTTTTAATTTTTTTCATATTTCGTTCACATTTTTGGGAAATGGTGGGGTATTTTCGTTTGTTTTTACAAATAAAAAAAGCGCCTGGCAAATGGTACCAGACACTTTTTTAAAAATAAAATATGAAATTTATAGCTTAAATGAACTTTTTAATGACACAATCCGATTAAAAACAGTTTTTTCTGGAGTTGTATGTTTGGAATCGACATTAAAATACCCATGTCTAAAAAATTGAAACTTTTCTTGTATTTTAGCGTTTATCATATCCGGTTCGACAAACCCTTGTAAAATTTCTAAAGAATTAGGGTTAACGTAATCTAAAAATGTTTTCCCTTCCTCTGCCTCTTCTTCTTGGTCTAAAATAAACGGTTCATATAATCTGAATTCAGCTTGTTTTCCATGACTTGCATCCACCCAATGTAATGTACCTTTTACTTTACGACCTGTAAAACCGGTCCCACTTTTAGTTTCAGGATCATAAGTACAATGGAGTTCAATAACCTTACCATTCTCATCCTTAATAAAGTCGTGGCACTTAATAAAGTAAGCATGCTTTAAGCGAACCTCATTACCAGGGAAGAGCCTGAAATATTTACTTGGAGGGTTTTCCATGAAATCATCTTGTTCAATATAAATTTCCCTTGAAAAAGGAATTTTACGTATGCCCATCTCTGGATTTTCAGGGTTATTTTCAGCCTCAAGCCATTCCACTTCATCTTCAGGATAATTGGTTATAACAACCTTCAACGGACGAATAACACCCATCGTTCTTGGGGCCTTTAATTTCAGATCTTCCCTTACAAAATGCTCAAGCATTTGTTCGTCGACAACACTATAAGCTTTTGCAACCCCAATCTCTTTACAAAATGCACGAATCGCTTCCGGTGTATATCCTTTTCTTCGGAGCCCTGAAATAGTTGGCATTCTTGGATCATCCCAGCCGTCTGCAAAGCCTTCATCAACTAAAAGCTTTAATTTTCGTTTACTCATAACTGTGTTGGTTATATTTAAACGGGCAAATTCGATTTGCTTCGGCTGTGATTCCATTTCACACTCTCGTACAACCCAATCATAGAGCGGGCGGTGATCCTCGAATTCCAACGTACAAATCGAATGGGTAATACCTTCAATAGCATCTTCCAGCGGATGAGCAAAGTCATACATTGGATAGATACACCATTTATCTCCAGTATTATGGTGTGTGGCATGAGAAATTCTGTAAATAACAGGGTCTCTCATATTAATATTTGGCGATGTCATATCGATTTTAGCACGTAAAACCTTCTCGCCATCCTTAAACTCTCCATCTTTCATTTTATTAAAGAGGTCCAAATTTTCTTCAACTGAACGATTTCGGTATGGGCTATCTTTGCCTGGCTCCTTCAATGTCCCTCTCATTTCACGAATTTCTTCAGGTGTAGAATCATCTACATATGCTTTTCCTTTTTTAATTAAAAGGACTGCACGATTAAACATTTCTTCAAAATAATCTGAAGCAAAGAAAAGACTGTCCCAATCATAACCAAGCCATTTAACATCCTCTTTAATCGATTCAACATATTCTGTATCTTCTTTTAAAGGATTTGTATCATCAAAACGTAAATTTGTTTTGCCGTTGAATTCATCAGCTAAATCAAAATTTAAAATGATCGATTTTGCATGTCCAATATGTAAATAACCGTTTGGCTCTGGAGGAAATCTTGTAATAACTTCCTCATATTTTCCTTCCTTTAAATCCTCTATTATAATATTTTTTATAAAATTCGAGGAGGTATGTTTAATTTCTTCCATTACAGTCAACCTTTCTAATTATATCCATTTTTTGATTATACTATAGGAAAGTATAAAATTTTATTGATTATAGTATAAGAAAAGACATCGTAATTTGCCATAGTTGGCAAATTACGTGTTTTTCTAATGTATATGATGCTTCTATTTATAACATAAAAATTGAAAAATAAAAAGTGCCCTGAATAAGGACACTTTAACTCAATTTTAATTTACTTTTTAAAGGAACATCTAAATGAATGATATCCTCATAGCTTTCTCGTTTAACAACTAGCTGTACATCGCCGTTTTCAACAAATACAACTGCCGGTCTTGGAATACGATTATAATTATTAGCCATTGAATAGCCGTAGGCACCTGTACAGAAAACTGCTAATATATCACCTGGATTAGTCTTTGGTAGAGGTAAATCCCAAATTAGCATATCACCGGATTCACAGCATTTACCCGCAATTGAAACCTTTTCATCCGCGATATCATTAGCACGATTGGCCAAGATTGCTTCATACTTAGCTTGATACAAGGCGGGTCTTAGATTATCTCCCATACCACCATCTACCGCCACATACTTCCTGACATCAGGAATTTCTTTGTTAGAGCCAATGGAATATAGCGTTGTACCAGCATCTCCTACAATGGAGCGACCTGGTTCAATCCAGATTTCAGGCATTTCAATTTGAAGATGATTCACATGTGATTTTACTTTATCAATAATTTCAACGACATAATTCTCAGGAGGTATTGGGTCATCTTCTTCAGTGTATCGTATACCGAAGCCACCGCCTAAATTTAACACCTTTGGAACATAGTTTAATTCATTTGACCATTTCTCAATTGCTTCAAATATAGTATCAACAGCCATTAAAAAACCTGCTGTTTCAAATATTTGTGAGCCGATATGGCTATGAACCCCTAATAGCTCAAGGTTTTCTGAATTACTTGTGATCTCGATTGCTTTTTCAACCTGTCCACTTTTTAAGTCAAAACCAAATTTCGAATCAACCTGACCAGTGCTAATATAATCATGTGTATGGGCCTCAACCCCTGGAGAAATACGTAATAATACTGAGACAATAGTGCCTTTTTCTTTTGCAATTTGCTGTAATAATTCAAGTTCATAGAAATTGTCCGCAACAAAACAACCGATACCGGCTTCAATTCCCATTGTAATTTCTTCTACACTTTTGTTATTGCCATGGAAATGGATGCGTTCAACTGGGAAATTGGCTGCCAATGCCGTATAAAGCTCTCCGGCTGAAACAACATCAAGACTTAATCCTTCCTCTTCAGCTAAGTTAATCATCGCAATCGTTGAAAAGGCCTTACTCGCATAGGCCACTTGAGCCTTCACTTGATTCTTATCAAAAGTTTCTTTAAATGCTCTTGCTCTTTTTCTCATAAGAGCTACATCATATACGAATAATGGAGTACCATATTCTTTTGCTAAATCAATTGTATCTACTCCGCCAATTTCAAGATGACCTAAAGCGTTAATGCGACTTGTTCCATAAAAAAACATACGTCTCCCCCTTGTCTGTCTTACTATATCAAGAAAAGCTGTCTGAAAAAGTGTCTGGCTTTATAGGGTTCCTTTCCTATAATTTGGACCTGACATTTTCTGTGACAGCTCTAAATTTTGTTCTCTCATTAATAAATTAAACTTTACCATATGCAAGTTAAAATTGGCAATAATTAAAATTATACATTTTTTATTATCCAATGTTTTGTTTTTAATTTAATAAAGGCTTTCTTGTAGGTTGTTTTTTATCATCTCGCGGATTTGTTACATTAAGTCTTGTTTTAGTTAAAGGAACAGCCACTCGTATGACGATCTGTCCAAACGCTTTCGGATCAAATGGAATAAACGGCCATAAATATGGCGTATTTAAAGATCGTTTTGAAGCCATGAATAATACGAGTATTGTAAGACCAATAACTAGACCAGCCACATCAAAGAAAAAGACGGCAAATAATAGGAAGATTTGTGCCAGCTTATTCGCGACGCTTAACTCATAGCTTGGAGTTGCAAATGACCCAATCGCAGCAACAGCAACATAAAGGATAACTTCTGCAGAAAACAATCCCACATCTATGGCGATTTGTCCAATTAATGCAGCTGCAATTAACCCCATTGCTGTTGATAGCGGCGTTGGCGTATGTATAGCTGCCATCCGCAGCATATCAATTCCCAAATTTGCTAGGATTAACTGTACAATTATCGGGATCGTAAACTCCTCTTTAAGACCAATAAATTCTAAAAAATTTGGAAGCAGTTCTTCATTTTTTACAAATAAGTACCATAATGGAACTAATAAAACGGAAGCGATCATACCAATAAAACGAATCCATCGTAAAAAGGCTCCAACGGAAGGAGTTTGACGGTATTCTTCTGCATGTTGAACATGATGGAAAAAAGTTGTCGGTGTAATGATAACGCTTGGTGACGTATCTACCATGATGACGACATGACCTTCCAACAAATGGGTCGCTGCTACATCTGGCCTTTCTGTATAGCGAACCATTGGGTAGGGGTTCCATCCTTGTTTCACTATAAATTCCTCAACCGTTTTATCGGCCATTGGAATCCCGTCAATTTCAATTTCCTTCAGTTCTTTTTTTATAATATTAACAAGATTAGGGTCAGCGACATCTTGAAGATAGGCTACACAAACATCCGTTTTCGAGCGTTCACCAACTTGAATGATTTCGTGACGCAAGCGTTCATCTCGAATACGTCGTCTCGTTAAAGCCGTATTGACAATTATATTTTCTGTGTAACCATCCCTTGCTCCACGAACCACTTTTTCTGTATCCGGTTCTTCGGGATTACGACCAGGATAACTTCTAACATCTACAACAAAAGCGCTATCCTCACCATCAATCATAATAATAATAAGCCCGGAAAGGAGCTGGTCGACAACCTTGTCCAGATCTTGCACTACTTGAACCTGCTGATGAATAAGACGGTTATGAATAACCTCTTTTGTATTTGTTCTGAAGGACCGTTCGTTATCATTGATTTCTACTAATTCCTTCATTAATTCAATAATATAGGCAGAATCACAAAGCCCATTTAAGTAATAAATTTGTATATCCTTCTTTAAGATTTTAATCTTACGAACACCTAAATCAAAGCTTGTCCCTATCCCAATCTTTTTCTTAAGGAATTCTTCATTTGAACCAATAGCAGGGGAAATCGGTAGTTTTTCTTTACTTTTGTCATTCACGAGAATCCACTCCTTTCCAAAATCAGTTCAACGGCTTGTAATGTAATCGGGCAGCCATTTTTGACGGAATCATATCTGGCCATTTTTCCGATATCACCAACCCCAACGATATTCGGAACATCTATTTCATCCAAAACATATACAGTGTCTCCATTTATTCTGCCAATTTCAATATCTGGCAAACCATTTTTGTCGACGCCATATTCTGTTAAATTCCCATCACGGTCAATCGAAACATCTACTCTAGCCCACTCATTATGC
>JAEWMK010000065.1 GCA_023457235.1 Bacillota bacterium | reverse complement strand
CATCAAAATCCCTCCCGAAATTCCTTTTTTTAGTTTAATTCGTGATTTTTTTGGAAGTCCCTTCACAGTTGACAAAACTAGTTTTTATTCGGCAAAAGAAGTGCAAATCCTTAAAAATATAACGTTTTCGACAACCCTTGTCAGCTTGTATATATTCTTCATCTAAAACAATAATATAAAGGAGACTTACCTACAAAAGGAGGATTTGATCATGGCAAAGGAACGAAAGCAAAGGAAAAATTCCGGTGCTGTACAAGAAGAAACGAAAACAGGCTATGGCAATAAAAAGCTGGAGGGGCCAAACAGACCTGCTGAATAAGAAAAGCAGAAGCGCCCATTTAGCGATGTAAGGACTGGAGCGCATCGGCCTCGAGATAAAGGAAACACGACGAACTTTGTGAGTCGATGTTGGCTTATCGTAGGGAGGTGGGCGAAGTCCACTAGGCGTTGGGCGCTGGAGCAAGACAATAGTAAAAGCGCAATCAAAAACGCTTGGATCACCAAGCGTTTTTTGTACTTGTAAACTAATGCAAAATATTTCACCTTTCATATAAAAATATGAATTAATTCTATTTATAAAATGTATAGGTAAATATGGATTTTTATTAGTACAAACAACCAAAATCTTACCTTATCATAAGATACTATCGTTCTAAGTATTTTTGAGGAAGGACTGAGAAACCAAATGTATAATTACACCTCTTTTCATACCCCTATTAATATGCCCTATGGAGATTTAAAAAATGAAACTTTACGTGCTGTAATACCTTTTGTAAACTATGGTTTACAAGAAGCAGCATTTACATCCTATCATCACGCACTCACAGAAGTGGCAGCTATTGCTTATTTACTTGGAAAAGGATTTGATCCACGAACTGCTTATAAAACAGTTGAATCATGGGAAGTGAATGAAACATTTTAAAATAAATACCTTTTAAGAAAGGGCTTTCTCATAGGGATCAGAGAAAGCCCTCTTCCATTTATTAAACGTTACATAGTTAAGACACTTTTGACTTGTCATTCCCAGTTAACAAGTTATTTACCACATTAAAATATCGGCTATTATTTCAAATGGTTCTTTTGAGTGAATTTGAGAATGAAAATTTTCTACATGAGTTTGATATTCATTTATTCCAGCTTCATCCTGAAGAATGGTACGGAGTTGTTCATAAATGTTTTCCTTGTTTAAATGAAAAATAAGACCTGCTTCTTTTAATCTTTGCAGATTAATTTCTTCTTGCCCCGGCAATGCATCATAAATCAAAATAGGTTTACGCTTAAAAAGACTTTCACTTATGGTTACTCCACCGGGTTTAGTTAATATGGCATCCATTTGATCATAAAGATCGTTCATTTTTTCTCTACAGCTAATGTATGGGAATGCGATTATATTAGGATTTTGTATTTTTTTTAGCCTTTCATATAATTTTCTATTTTTTCCACATAGTATATAAAATTGAATTTGCTGCGGGGACTGCATCTCTCCTATTCTTAAAAGTAAATCCTCAAGACCCCCAACCCCAAGATTTCCTCCCGAAATTAACACAGATACTCTCGACTTCTTTTGATAGATGTGTGATTGTTTTTGCTTTATTATTTTTGAATGGATAGGTATACCCGTAATAAAAATTTTCTTATCACAAATTCCTCTTTCCACTAAATATTTCTTTATTTCTGCCGAAGGAACTAAATGAAAATCGATATTGTCTATTCCCCAAAATCTGTGTATGAAATAGTCCGTGTACACATTTATAACCGGTATTTGTATTTCATTTTTCTCTTTTAAAAAATTCAACATATAAGAGGGTAATGCGTGAGTGCAAATAATTAAATCAGGTTGCTTTTCCTTAATAAGTTTTTTCATAAAAGACATAAACAAAAGCTCATACAATCGATAACGTTTATTTTTCTCTATATTTTTATAGACGGAAATTTTATAGATGGAATTATATAATCTTGGAAATACATGAATCCATTTCAAGTAAATAAAAGAAATCATTTTTTCGATATTACCGTAGCTAAAGCTAAAAATATCAACCTTATCACACTTAATATTAGGGTCTATTTGCCTAATTCCATCTATTAAAGCATTAGCTACCTGATGGTGACCGGATGGAATTTGTAAAAAAGGCAGAAATAAAATGGACTTTGTATGTTTATTCATAATACACCTCTACACCATAACTATCTGGAATTTATACCATCAATTACTTATAAAAATAGCAGCCTTTTTCCTGTATAATTTGTTTGGAAGGAGGGATAATGATTGAAATTATTATTCATTTTTGTTTTAGCTATTATTCTTTATTTTTTAATTAAAAAAGCCTACAAAAACACAAAAGAGATTGTGATCAATAGAATAAAAATTAATACAGAATTATCTAACGAAAACCTGCCGAAATTAACCATTTTACAGCTTTCTGATTTACATTTAGAGAATATTTCTATTTCCCCTAATGAACTATATGAGAAGTTAAAAAATGAACCTATTGATTTAATTGCGTTAACAGGTGATTTTCTTGATCGTAAACGTACAATTCCAAAGCTAGTTCCCTATTTAAAAGTACTGAACCATTTAAACGCTAAATATGGCATCTATGCCGTTCTAGGCAACCATGATTATGTGTTACACCAAAAAGATTTAGAAACATTAATCGATACCCTTAAAAATTATAACTGCAAGGTTCTACAAAACGAAAATGATGTCATTTCTGTTCAAGGGACATATTTGAATATTATTGGGATTGATGACTTTAGTACCAAACGAAGTAACATGGGAGCTTCTTATGCCGGAATTAAATCTGGAACAAATTTAGTATTAACCCATGACCCAAATATAGTTCTTTATATGAAGCAATATCATTATGATTATTTGCTTGCCGGCCATTTTCACGGCGGACAAATTTGTTACCCAAAGGCCTATCATCTTGCCAAAATGGGGAAGTTACCACGAATGAATATGATTAAAGGATTCCATACGTATGATGGAAAACCGTTTTATATCAGTGAAGGTCTAGGACAAACCGGTGTTAATATCCGTGTTGGAAGCCGACCTGAAATTACTCTTCATGAACTAACGGTATCTATTGCTGAAAAAGAAGCAGTTCAAGCAGTATAAGGAAAAAGCTGTTATTTACGGCTTTTTCCTTTTTTTACAAAGTCTCAAGATGAATTATTCAGTTTTCACTTAACGTCCATACATATTTGTTAGTTTCCTTGTGGACATTAATAAATAACTCGGTTTATTGGTTTTTAGTACATGTAATACTGAAGAATTTTTACAGGATAAAATTCCAATTGGTAAGAATGCGATCTGTTTAAACCATTTGTATATGGGATGAGAAATATCGAACACCTCAAAGCCAAGCCTTTCACAGCCTTTGTTTAACGTTGTAATACCGATAATCCCTTTAATTTTGTTGGTCTCAGTATGATTTTGAATATAAGTATCAATTTCTGGTAAAGACTTTTTAACGTAGCTATAAATCATTTTTGCTTTGCTTATTTCACTGTTTATGTTTTTAAATTCCTTTAATAACCTAACATTGTGAAGATGAATCTTCACTAATGTGTCATTTTTATTGATCTGTGTCCCGTCTGAAAGAACGATATTCCTGCCTTTATATTTTGTCATTCTAACCCGAAAAATATTACCATCATAACTGGGAAGGTATGTCAGACGTGTGCAATGATAATATATAGGATCAATTACCCCCCAAATAGAGATGAAATAATCTCTCATGTTTCCTTGCTCTCCTTTTTCAATTCAATTTGATATTTTATTTTTAATTGTATTGAAAAATTTATTTGTGGAAAATTTGGACTAAAAACTTAGTTATTAAAAGTAATAAAAATCGACAGCAATAATGGCCGTGTGTAAATGTTTTTGCTTATTTAAATACCATTTAGTAATATGATATTTTTTTGGGGTACGAACCGGCTTGAACCATTTCTCCGTTAGCCTGACTCTATTATGCCAATCTGAAAAATCACTTCGATGATGTTCAATAATCGGAAATGCCATTCTTAAAAAAGGTGTTTCCTTTCTGTTTCTGGTTCGAAAATACTGTTCATAATCTTTCCTCGAACCTGTATGCTCTGTTCGCTCAGAAAATTGTCTAAAAGCATGATAATAGTCTGGATGAAACAATAACCATGCCAACTTTTTTCCTAGTAGAATTCTCTCGTTGACATTTGTAAAATCATGAACAGAAAAACCGTATAATTCACCCGTAATCGTCGGGAACAAAACTGCGCTGTAGTGAAGCCAATCTTGGACTAAAAATGGGATGGAATGAAAGACTTCCCTTTTATAATATGGCTGATCAATAACTGGTTTTTGAATAACATTTTGTTCATTAATGATTAGGGCCGTCATTAATCGCTTTCGATCCTTCGTTTTCCAAAAAATTTGCCATTCTTTTTGCATAAACTGTGAAACATGGAAGTATTTTAACAAATGAAAAAATGAGGTATTATATCGTTTTGATAATTCATGTAACATTAATTGTGGAAATGCGTCTAAAAAAATGAGCCAATTTGCCCGTTCATAGGTATGGAACATTTGCTTCCGTAGGCTTTGTGGAAGCACCAGAGGGAACCACGCACCCTCAAGGTCGGTCATATTCCAACCGGCATTTCTTGAAACCATACTAGCCAAAAAGGACCATTCTATTTCAGGGTTTCGAACATAATATCTATAATAATACTGTGTCCGTGAGATGTTATCTACATTGCCCTTAGCGACAACTTGATTAATATAAGAAATCAAATTCAAAATAATCACCTCCTCTTTTGCTTTAACCTTTAGAATGCACAAATAACATGTGCGAAATTCAACAAAATATGCTATATTTAGTATTTTAGAGGAGCAATTTTTGAGAGGGTTTGAAAAAGATGACGATTCGATATCCGAATGGACAAGCTTTTGTACCAACACAAAAAAAGCTGGCAACAGATACAAAAAAACTGACTTATAGTAATCGCGGTATGACTCTTGAAGAGGATATAAACGCTAGCAATCAATATTACTTAGTTCAGGGGCTGGCTGTCATTCATAAAAAACCCACACCCGTACAAATTGTATCAGTTGATTATCCAAAAAGAAGTGCAGCTGTAATTAAAGAAGCATATTTCAAGCAGCAATCGACTACAGATTATAATGGTGTTTATCGAGGAAAATATGTGGATTTTGAAGCAAAAGAAACACAAAATAAATCGTCATTTCCTTTGCAAAATTTTCATGAACATCAGATTGATCACATGAAGGCTGTGTATAAGCAAAACGGAATTTGCTTTATTCTTTTACGGTTCTCAATCACTGATGAAGTGTTTTTTTTGGAAGCACAGCATCTTTTTTCTTATTGGGATGAACATTTAAAAGGAGGCAGAAAATCAATTCCTAAAAAATATATTGAAGAGGTTGGGTACCCGATTTCAATCAGTCTCAATCCCAGAATTGATTATTTAAAAGTCATTGATAGCATTTATTTTAACCTATAGGATGTTTGAAAGGCAGGTTATTACGGTGTCTGAAAACTATCGTACAAGACAAGAAAGGCGAGCATTAAAAGAAAATAAAACTGAAAAGAAAGTGAATGTAAAAAGTAAATCCAGTGCTCGCAAGCTATTTAAACGCATCGTTTTTATTATTTTTATGATTGGAGTAATTGGTGTTGTTGCTGGTGGAATCACAGCTGTGGCTTTTATTTTGGATGCTCCAAAATTAGATGCAGCGGCTTTAGAAATTCCTCAGTCAACGAAGGTTTACGACCGCGATAAAAATTTAATCGCTGAACTAGGTAATGAAAAGCGCACTAACATAACCTATGATGAGATTCCTAAAGTGTTGGAGGATGCTGTTCTTGCAACTGAGGATGTGCGCTTTTACGATCATTTTGGAATTGATTTATTCCGAATTGGCGGTGCCATTATTGCGAACGTAAAAGACGGCTTTGGTTCTCAAGGAGCAAGTACAATCACCCAGCAGGTCGTTAAGCTTTCATTTTTATCACCAGAAAAAACACTTAAGCGGAAGGTTCAAGAGCAATGGTTAGCGATTCAGCTTGACGCAAAATATTCAAAGCAGCAAATTCTAACAATGTATTTAAATAAAATTAATTATGGGAATAAATCGTATGGTGTTGCAAAAGCAGCCGAAACCTACTTTAAAAAAGATCTTAAGGACCTTGAACTACCTGAAGCGGCCTTGCTTGCTGGATTACCGCAAAGACCATCCGGTTACGATCCATATAAATATCCGGATCTAGCTGAAAAAAGACGAAATACCGTTCTTTCCTACATGGAAATGCATGGAAAGATAACAAAGGAACAAGCAGACGCAGCAAAAGCAACCCATGTTGCTGATTATATTGTCAAAAAAGAAGAAAAGACAAACCCACATGATGCCTTTATTGATCAAGTTTTAGAAGAAATAGAACAGGTTGAAGATCTAGATGTTTTATCAAGTGGTGTCAGCATCTATACAACATTAGATCCTAATGCGCAAAAGTTCGTGGAAGAAGTGTTGGATACGAATGAATACATTAAATATCCTGATGACCGCTTCCAAGCCGGGCTTGTTGTTCTAGATACAAAAACTGGTGAATTGTTAGCAATTGGCGGTGGCAGAAATCAAAGTACATCCTATTTTGCCACAGATATAAAACGACAACCAGGATCTACGGCAAAGCCAATTTTTGATTACGGTCCTGCCATTGAAAATTTACAATGGTCGACCTATCATCAAATTGTGGATGAACCGCATACCTACACAAACGGACCAGCCGTTAAAAACTGGGATGGCGGTTACAAAGGACAAATGTCTATTCGTGACGCTCTGGCCGATTCAAGAAATATTCCGGCTCTTAAAACGTTCCAGGAGGTTGGTCCTTCAAAATCACGTGAGTTTGCAGCAAAACTTGGGGTTAGTGTAGAGGACCGAATTAATGAGGCATATAGTATCGGTGGTTTTAACGGTATGTCACCGATGGATCAGGCAGGTGCCTATAGTGCCTTTGGAAATAACGGGATTTATACGAAGCCGCATACGATTAGAAAAGTTGTCTTCCCTGATGGTCGTGAAATTGATATGCAGCCGGAACAAGAGGTTGCCATGAAAGACTATACGGCATTTATGGTCACAGATATGCTAAAGTCGGTTGTAAAATCCGGAACAGGTCGTTCTGCAAATGTATCAGGCGTCCATATTGCCGGAAAAACAGGCTCTACGAACTTTGATGATGAAACAAAGAAAAAGTACGATATTCCTAGAGGCGGTATGCCCGATGTTTGGTTTACAGGTTATTCCCCTGACTATACAATTTCGGTTTGGACCGGATATAGTGAACATGGTAAGGGAAATTATATTTCCAGTAAGTCTTCCGGCATTGCAAAACAAGTATTCAAAGTTGTCATGAGTGAAATCACGAAGGGTGAAAAACAAAGGGATTTTACAGTTCCTAATAGTGTTGTCAAATCACCGGTTGTAAAAGGATCAAACCCTCCTAAACTGCCAAGTGTTTTTACTCCTAGTGACCAAGTAGTATACGAATACTTTGTTAAAGGGACAGAACCGACAGAAACATCGGATCAGTTTGATACAATTCCACCGGTTCAAAATGTTGAAGTTAATTATGATAATGAAGAAAATAAAATTGTCCTTAAATGGCAATATGATGAGAAATTGCTGGAACGTGTTTCCTTTGTTGTTAATACAGCAATTAATAACAGCGACTTTATCCCATATTGGTCCGGAAAAGAAATGACTGTCACAATTACTGATCCATATCCTGAAAGCTTATACGGCTTTGAAATCGTTGTTGTTGACGATACCAATCAAGAAAATGTCAGTGAACCCGTCAGGACGGATATAGAGACAAGTATTTTTGATCCAATGGTTCCTATTGATCCAACTAATCCTGAAAACCCGACAGCACCAACGGAGCCTGGTTCACCTGGTAACGGTAACGATGACGACGATAATGATGATGGGATTAGTGAGGAAGAAATTGAAGAATTAATTAACTCTATTAGGCAATAATAGAAACAAAAAAACCCGCATGCCGATTACTACTCAATCGGACGTGCGGGTTTTGTTTTGTTCGATAGCGATATGCTTCCTATACTGTTTTTCTAATTCCTCGAACAACTCGGATAACTGGATAAAGGAATGATAATGGGACGGACTTTCTATTAAAAATGAAAGCCTTTCTTTGCTATTAATCGGTTTTATTTCTAGATCGTCAATTAGCTCTAACACCTCGCTATTACTACTTAATTGTAGATTATTAATTTCAAACAAAACAGCAAGAAAATTCGCTATATGCTTTTTCATTGGTACTTGTGTTGCTTGGTTATTTCTGGCTCTAAAAAATTTTCCAATCTCATCTTTTTCGATACACCATTGATTAAAGACTTTATTAAAATGACTTTCTGGGAAATGTCTTTCAGACATTATTTTTTACTTCCTTTCATTCGCTTTTGCCCTTCACGACAAATATCCAATAAAGGACAAACCTCACATTGTGGTCTTTGCGCTTTACAATGATAACGACCAAAGAAAATTAGCCGATGATGAGTTTGGCTCCAAAGCTCCTCAGGCACTTTCTTCATTAGTGTTTCTTCTACCTCTAAAACCGAATCCTTCCACCTGCAAATACCTAGCCTTTTGGAAACTCGTTCAACATGTGTATCAACAGCGATAGCTGGAATTCCATAGGCAACTGACATCACTACATTAGCTGTTTTTCTGCCAACTCCAGGAAGCTTCATTAATGACAGACGATCTTTTGGAACTACCCCACCAAATTCTTCAAGCAGCATGCTACACAACTTTTGGATATTTTTAGCTTTATTTCGAAATAAACCGATCGAGCGAATATCATTTTGCAGCTCTTCTAACGAGACAGCTAAATAGTCTTCCGGTTCTTTGTATTTTTCAAACAATGATTTTGTGACTTTATTGACAAGTGCATCCGTGCATTGCGCCGATAAAGAAACAGCAATTACAAGTTCAAATGGGTTAGAATGGTTTAATTCACAGTGGGCATCTGGAAACATTTCTCCCATCGTATCTAACACTAGTCCAATTTGTTTTTTATTGAGCATTGATATAGCTCCTCCTTTCCCCTCAAAAAAAGCGAGACTATAGATTCCCGCTTTAAGATTCTAACCAATTATAGAAAGGAATCGAAGTTGTTTCTTGCTTCACTTGGTGGGATTTGGCTCGTTGATGGCTTCTAAATTTCATCCCTTGATCCTGTGCTTGTTCAAGTGTTTCAATTCCTTTCTTTTTCCATTCAAATAAAATCCTGTCAATATAACGGAAGTTTAACTTCCCACTCATTACAGCTTCTCGTAAAGCAGCTTTTATAAGTAAAGGGCTATGATCTTCTTGGTCAAGCCACATTGTCAACGATTCACATTCCATCGGTGATAATGGGCGTCCAAATTCCTGCTCAAACATAGTATAAACATTAATTTCAACTTGCTCATTTTCACGTTTAACTTGTTTGTTCTCAAGATCAGATAAATAATGCAGGAGTTTCTCCCATAATGGACGTAATGTATAACTTTCATGCATTACACCATCCATGCCAGTTGTACCCTCAATTTGTAAGAAACTGTGTTGAATTAAATATTTAATAATTTCCATACAGTGCTCCTTATGACAGCTCATTCTTTCAGATAGCTCGTCAGGAGTTGGAAATGAATTTCCGCTTTCAATTGATGAGTGAACGTGCAACAGTAGTACAAACTCCTCTTCATTTAAGCCAATGCTTTTATAATATTTCAACAAAAGCTTTGGGATTGCAAGGCTCCCTTCAGCCAACCAATCGATCACTGTTTCTTTTTTCATTTGGCTAACACCTCTAAGATATTATAACATGTCTTTATCAAATGCGCCTTGGCGTATTGCATTCATCCCACCACTTATTGAAGTAGGGGATTTCTTCTGAATAAAGTTTATAAAAGGCTGACCAAAAGCGGTCAGCCCTTTCATATAATTTGCTTTTTAAGGATACAAACGATTCAAAAGTCGTGGGAATGGAATTGTTTCCCTCACATGCTCAGCACCTGTAATCCAGGCTACAGTCCGTTCTAAGCCTAGTCCAAAGCCAGAATGAGGCACGGAGCCATATTTACGCAGGTCTAAGTACCATTCATAGGAGCCACCTGTTAAATGATGCTCTTCATAACGCTTTTGCATCAATTCTAAAT
>JAEWMK010000064.1 GCA_023457235.1 Bacillota bacterium | reverse complement strand
ACGATACACTCTTTTCACCTAATCACCGAACATGTTTACTATTTGAAATTACTGTCCATACTCATAAATAAAGACTTGTCCAGTATTATCAAAGGACAAGCCTTAATTCAGTAATATCAATCTCGGTGTAATGGTAGGGTTGGTATACCGCCCCTACCTAATTGCAGAGATATTTCTGTTCCAATAAAGCAATCCACACCTAAAAACCGAGTTAATCCATTAATAAAACCTCCTATTGCTAGGAGGTTTCTTAGAAAAGTAATTCCATTTGATTATTTGATGTTTGCTTAATCAAGTTATGCCGTAACTGGTACTCAATTCTGAATTCCTTATCAACTGTAATCGTTGATACTAAATGAATTAACAGTCTGCGAAGATCACTGGGATTGATTTCATCTCTGTTATTGAAGGCATCTTGAAGGATAATATTCCATGATTGTTTTGCCGCATCCACTTGTTTAAACTGCTCAATCTGTTTTCTTTTTTCACTAATTTGAATTTCTGTCTGCTCAACTCTATTCTTCAAAGTTAATCTGTATGTAGTCATTATATTAAGCATTTTTTTATTTTGATCGGATAGTTCTTGTTTTAGCCGTGATTGAATTTCATTTTTCACTTTATTACTTTGAATCGAGTATGTTCCTAATGCAGACTCAAGTTCAGCAATTTCTGATTCTATTTTTTGAATGTCTTTATAAATCCCTAGCTTCACTCCTAAAAAAATTTGTTCAGGTTGGTTTGTCCGAATATCATTTAGTAGGGAGTCAATGATGACATGTAACGCATCGGCTTCAATTCGCAAGTGACACGATGAACAGAAGTAAATCTTATCGCCATATTTCTTACCATTATTCCCTGTCGTTTGTTGGTTTTTACAATCGAGTAACTGATTGCAATTCTTACAATAGACTAGGTCTTTTAGTAAAAAACTAGTTTTATAATACTTTGGAGATACTTTTCGTGTACACTTTTGTTGATAAAGTTTCCAACAAAACTCCCAATCTTCTTTTGAAATAACCGACTCAATAAAATCACATTTCGCATAAATCCATGATTCCCTGTCGGATAATGAATTTTTGGAATCTGGCTTTGTCTTTCCCCAGGCAAGGTATCCAGAATAGAAGGGATTCGTTACAATTCGTTTCACTTTTTCCTTTGTCCATTCTTTCCCATTGCTTGTTGTTTGGGATAGCTTCTTAGAAATGGAATCAAACCCTTCGGCCTTTTTGTATAAGTCAAAAATCTGTTTTACTATTTCTAACTCTTCTGGATAGGGGATAAATTGATGTGTTTTCCTATCATAAAGATACCCGAATGGTGCATTTCCACCCGTCCAATAGCCTTTTTGGGCTCTTGATTCAAGACCATTACGTGTTCGTTGGCGAATATTATCTGCTTCAAATTTAGATAAGCCGTCTTGAAGCAATTGAACAATAATATTTTCACCATGGGTATATAAGGATTCCGTAGAGCTTTCAATAATTGGAATGTCATAAAGCTCCATTGACGTTCGGATAAAATGATGTTCGATCGGATCTCTTGCCAAACGATCACCTTTGTAAACGACGACAAAATCAAATTTATTAGAGGAAGCGTCATTGATTAATCGTTGTAGTTGTTTTCTTTGAAGAAGATTCTTTTTTACAGCTGATACCCCTACATCTAAATATTCATCAACGATATCACACCCATATTTAGTCATTAGATTTGCAACTGAATGCTGTTGCATTACCATTTCTTGCTTGTCAGTAGAATGTCTACCATAGAAAACACCTTTCATTCTTGGATGAATAATCTCAGCTAATTTCATCTACAACAGCCTCCTTTACAGTTAGGAAAGGATGTTTAAATGTGATGTGCATGGTATATGAATTGAATACGACTTCTTTTACAATATCTTGAAATAATGATTTTAAATCAGTTTCACCGCAGGAGGGCTCATCATGAACCAATAACGATGATTTGGATTCCATTAGATGTTTTAGTGTTTGTAACTCTGCTATTTCTTGATTAATTTTCTCGATTTGCTGCTGGAGATTTTCTTGCTTGTCGTACAAGTTAATTAACTGTACCTGTAATTTTTCCTTTTCGGGCTCACTTGTTTCTTGAAACCATTTTTCAGTTTTGGTTATCATTTGTCGCTCTATGGCATCAAATTCATTTTCAATGTTATTTTTCTCTTGCTGCATCTTTTGTTCATTAGCCTGTTTGTAGCGGTCATATAGCTGCGGTAAATTAGATTGGAGCAAAGTTTGAAAAAATTCTTTGCAAGCATTTAGCATTTTCGTTTCAATCAAGTTCTTTTCTATTTTGATTGAATGTTCTTTGCATCGATAGTAAAAGGTTTGCTGATTATTTCTCCTGCTCGTGAATGGTGTTAAGGGTTGCTTGCATTCTTTGCAAATAAGGAGTCCAACTAACGAATATATAATTGGAGGTTGTTCATTTATTAACCTCTTTGGTTTGGCTGTTTGTTCAAGAAATTGCTGTGCCTTGAGCCATTGTTCTTCATCTACAATGGCTAATTGTTGATAGTGACTTTTTAATACTTCACCCGAAATATTAAGGACTCGCTCCCCCATATAAGTGGGATTGGCTAAAACCTTTTTAATCATTTGTGTAGACCATTTTTTATCTTGAGGAATTTCATTTTGGATATGCAATAAATCTTTTAGCTCCTTTATAGAACTGATCGTATCCGTTGCAGCTTGGTCGAATAAAAACTTCACAATAGAAAGCTGTTCTTCATTACAATGGATCATTCTCGTCTTGCGGTCATAGCGGTATCCAAAAGGAAGATTACCTGGTGTGATGCCTCTTTGAAAGTTAGCTTTAATCGTTTCCTGAATTCTTTCAACGATCTGCTCACCTTCACGCTGAATCACACCAGCCATTAGTAACTCAATCAATTCACCAGCAGGAGAATATTGAATGGGTACTTCATTCTCAGCAGTAAAAAGAACATTAATCTTTTTTTCTCGTAGTAGATGATAAATTTCAAGATACTCAAGAGCGTTTCGAACAAGCCGGTCTCTTTTATAAACAAAAAGAGTCTGGATCTTTTCTTTTTCAATTTCAATAAGGAGCCTTTGTAGAGCCTGACGTTCTTTTATTGTCTTTTTACGACTAGATACAGCATCATCGATATACTCTTCATCGATCAAAAGAGCTTTTTGATAGGACACATTTCGAGACATCTGTCTTTGCATTTCTATGGAGTTCTCTTGAATA
>JAEWMK010000063.1 GCA_023457235.1 Bacillota bacterium | reverse complement strand
CGTGACTACTCAACGAAACATGAAGTAGAAGAAAAAAATGAAGAGAAGGAGGCAAAATAATCATGAGTGGAAAAACAATAAAATTATTAATATCACGTCAAGATTCACCTGATTCTGCCCCTTACACTCAAGAATTTGAAATACCATATAGACCAAATATGAACGTAATTGGCTGTTTAATGGAGATTCAACGTAATCCTGTAACAGTTAAAGGGGAAAAAGTTGCACCGCCAACTTGGGACATGAACTGCTTAGAGGAAGTTTGTGGTGCCTGTTCAATGGTTATTAACGGCAAGCCGCGTCAATCATGCTCCGCGCTGGTTGACCAGCTTGAACAACCAATTCGGTTAGAGCCAATGCGTACGTTCCCTGTAAACCGCGACTTACAGGTTGATCGTAGCCGTATGTTTGATTCATTAAAGAGAATCAAAGCTTGGATTCCAATCGACGGAACATATGACCTTGGACCTGGACCAAGAATGCCAGAGAAAAAGCGTCAATGGGCTTATGAATTATCTAAATGTATGACTTGCGGAGTATGTATGGAGGCTTGTCCAAACGTTAATGATAAATCTAACTTTATCGGACCTCAGCCGCTTTCACAGGTTCGTCTATTCAATGCACATCCAACTGGAGAGATGAATAAAGAAGAACGTCTAGAAGCTCTTATGGGCGATGGCGGTCTAGCTAACTGCGGTAACTCCCAAAACTGTGTGCAATCTTGTCCAAAGGGAATTCCGATTACAACATCAATTGCAGCTTTGAACAGAGATACAACAATTCAAATGTTCAAGAATTTCTTTGGTAGTGACAAATAATAGATTTATAATCACATATAAAAACTCCGTAACCAAATGGTTACGGAGTTTTTTAAGCTTTAATTAGATGTTTTGTGCTGTTTTAACAGCCTTTTTACTTTTAACTTCAACTGAACCTTTTGCAATTAACCCTAGTGGTTTTCCTAATGATAATACCGTTCTTCCAAAGAAGTTATTTAAAAATGTTGCTCCACATAGATAGAAGCCTAATAGTGAAATTGAAAACTCTGTGTAAGCAGCAATCTGTGCAAATAATTCATGGTTAATTCCAAGTGTAGATAATCCAAGTGATATAAATAATATATCAATAAGTACTAAGATAGATCCCATTACTGTATGAACTTCTAAGGCTGCTACCGTAATGAATAATGAAAAGATCAAATAACCAAAAAATGCAAATGCTAATTGTCTTGGGTCGGCTTTTGCACTAAGTTCTCCTACCCAACCTAAGCTTATCGCCCAGTGTGCAGCAACTCCCATCCAGAATAAACCGTAAATACCTAATGCAATTGCACCAAAATAATTATTATTTTTGAAATCGATTATTGATGCCCAAATTTGTGCAATTGCCCCTAGAAAGAAAGCCCATGGAATAACGTATTCTACCCCAGTTGTCCATCCCATTTTTTGTGATGCAGCAACAAATGTTACCATGGCTAGTCCAAAAACCCCCAATGCTGTTGGATCAGCCATTTTTACCCTGGATTCCGTAATAATAACCTCTTGCTTTGTCATTAAACTACTCCCCTTCTGTCCCTTTTTATCTATTTGATATATAACACGTTTTCATTATATAAAACAGAATTATATAACACCTTACAATATATTGCCTTTAATATGCAAAATAATGCTTAAATTTTAAAAAAATTAAGTTAATTCATTGACATAGGCAATAAAGTATAATATATTTATAAATTATTGCATTTTAATTATAAAAATAAAAAGGCCGGTTATCCCGACCTTCCAATAATTGTTTATTCATTTACAGTAATAATATGAGCTTCTCTATATTCACTTGGTGACATACCTGTTTGCTTTTTAAAGATGGAACTAAAATAGTTTGGTGTATTAAAGCCAACTTGTGCTGCTATTGATTCAATTGTATCATTTGTATTCGCTAACAAGTATTTTGCACGTTTCACCCGAATATTCGTAACATATTCCACAAAGGATACACCGAGCTCCTTTTTGAATAAGCGGCTGAAATAGGTGTGGCTTAAATGTACTTTGTTGGCCACTTTCTTAATGGATAAGTCCTCATGGAAATAATTCGAAATATATTCAATACACTTTTGCAGGTTTGTATCTTTCGTCAATTCCTCATAGAAGCATAACAGACTTCCTTCACTAATGGATTGTCCTAAAGCCTTGCGTGCTTCACGATATGGTTGATTTAAATTCAAAGGCTCGTTGTAGACCGAGCCAACACCAGCATGAAGTGTAATGCCATATTCTTTTTGAATTTCCTCAATTAGTTTTAAGAGGTAGTAACGGATTTGATCCCATTCTCGGATTGATTTATAAACATATGGAATATGGAATAGAACAGCCAAGTATCTTGGAAAAGATACAAAGTAAACGTCCTTTACCCATAGCGATAGATGATTTTTTATGGCTGAACGAAGATGTGTCCGGATTACGCGTCTTCCTTCTTCATTTTCAATAAAATCCTGCGCTCCATCTGCCCCTTGTACAAGGCAAACAATATTTGGAATGCTATCCATTTTTGAGAACGTTTGGTATTGTTCTAGCTCCTCATTTGTTTTAACTTCTCCATATAACAAGCGTCTTAAAAACATTTCACGAACGATAGGTAGATCGCCCAATCCCTCAACTGAAGATTTAATGGCATTAATAAATGTGTTTTTCCTAACAGGGTTCAACAATAAAGAATGCGCATTTAAATTAACTGCGATTGGAGCTGTTTTTAGATTTTCCTCATTCATAATAATGATTAGTTTACTTTGTAAGTGTTTTTTTCTGAGTCGATTAACTTTGATCCAATCGAACGATGCTTGAATCTGAGCAACAATGATATCAATCTGAACATTGCTTTCATCACTTTCAGGAAACAGCACATAGCGACCGTTTAAAGCATCATTTACCCAGCTAGTGAAATTTTCACTCATTTCAGATTCCCACAAACTTTACGTTATACATGGTATACATGATTGTCCTCCCCTAATTTCCCCGATTGATTTATATAGTTATTTGTTAATTAAAGTAATTTACAATTTCTTAACACAATTACATTATACTAAATTTTTAAACATAATGAGACAAACTTTTACATAAATTATAAAAATGTTCACAAAATTTCACAAAACTGTAGAATTAGAGTGTCATAATATGCAGAAATGTGTCCAAATCATATATACTTTGTGTACTATTATATTAAAATAATAAAAAATTGAAAAGTAGTAAAATTACTATAATGTCACAGAGTAAGCGCTTCTTACATATGATATCGAGACTAAATATATTCCCTTCAAAACACAACTCATGCCCTGGTAAGGAGGGAAAAATTGATTGAAGGATAACAACTACCAACCGAAGCCGCTACTTACAAAGAGAGAAAAAGAAGTTTTTGAACTTTTAGTACAAGACAAAACAACGAAAGAGATTGCAGAGGAACTTTTTATTAGCGAGAAAACCGTTCGTAATCACATCTCAAACGCCATGCAAAAGCTTGGAGTTAAGGGGCGCTCTCAAGCAGTCGTGGAACTCCTTAGGATGGGGGAACTAGAACTATAGTTCATGCCGGCTTCGTACTGGAAGCCGGCTTTATTTTACTTAATGACATCCGCCTTGAATATGCTATAATAAATTTTTGTAATCAAACGTTAATTAAAACAAATCGAGGCGATCAACTTTTGAATAGACCAATTGGTGTAATTGATTCAGGTGTTGGAGGATTAACGGTAGCGAAAGAAATCATGAGACAGCTGCCAAAGGAAGAAATTATATATTTAGGTGATACTGCCCGTTGTCCATATGGCTCTCGACCAACAGAAGAGGTTAAGAAATTTACATGGGAATTAACGAATCACTTACTAAACTATAACATTAAAATGTTAGTAATTGCTTGCAACACTGCAACCGCATTAGTTTTGGACGATATTAGAGCAAATATTAATATTCCGGTTGTTGGTGTAGTTTATCCGGGTGCCAGAACGGCATTAAAGGTAACCAAAAATATGCACATTGGGGTTATTGGAACGGTAGGAACGATCGAAAGCGGTTCATATGAGCAGGCGCTAAAAAGCATTAACCATCACGTGAAAGTTGAAAGTCTTGCATGCCCCTTATTTGTCCCGATTGTGGAAAGCGGAAAATACGAGAGTGAAGAAGCTTTAACGGTTGTAGAGGAATCGCTAGAGCCATTAAAAGTCCACGATATTGATACCCTGATTTTAGGCTGTACTCATTATCCAATCCTCCGTCCGGTCATTCAAGAGGTTATGGGGCGAAAAGTAAAACTAATTAGTTCTGGTGATGAAACAGCACGAGAGGTTAGTACCCTTCTGCATCATTCAGGAATGCTTGTCACAGAAAAACGAACTCCGCACCACCTATTTTTAACAACAGGGCCTAAAGAGATTTTCGAACAAATTGCCGCAAAAGTATTTGAACATCCGATCGAAAATGTAAAATCGATAACCTTACTCGTATAAACCTCCCCCAATTGGAGGTTTTTTTTGTTTGCTGTTGAAAAAAATCGGTCTAAAACATGTCTATGCTCGTATATATAGTAGTACAAACTGCCATTGGAGGGAGATTTATGTTTAAAATAAAAAAGAGCGGTTTATTGGCATCTATTTTAGCTTTTTCAACAGTGTTAACAGGCTGTGCCATCGGTGGTGAACAGGCCGTCCGCCAAATGGAAGAAACTGCGCCTCAAGAGGTTACATATGTAGATGAGGAGGCAATAAATCAAGAAACGTCTACTGAACAGGTCGATCAAGGGGCTGAAACGCCAGTTGCCGAAGATACAGTCCAAAGAGAACTATATCTGTTAGATAAAAACGGATTGGTTGTTCCACAGACTGTAACGGTACCAAAAACAGTAGAAGTTGCAAAGCAAGCTTTAGAATATCTTGTTGATGGTGGACCGATTACAGAGATGTTGCCTAACGGCTTTAGAGCGGTATTACCAGCTGGAACGATGATCAATGGGGTAAATCTTAAGGATGATACAATCGTAGTTGACTTCTCTAAAGAATTTGAAAATTACAATGCTGAAGATGAAATGAAGATTTTACAAGCCATTACCTATACGTTAACTCAATTTGAGAACATCAAAAAAGTAAAAATTCAAATTAATGGTTATGATCAGACGAACATGCCTGTTAATGGAACACCAATCAATGAAGGCACTAGTCGCGCTAATGGTATTAACTTTGATAATGGCGATGTTGTCGATGTTGTGAATAGTAAAGCTGTAACGCTTTACTTTCTTGGGCAAAATGGGGACAACACATACTTTGTCCCGGTAACGAAAAGAATTGCCAAAAATGAAAACAATAGCTATGCTGCTATTGTAAAGGAATTAATTAAAGGGCCTAATGCATCTTCTGGTTTATATACAGAACTCCATGATGATATCGCCTTATTAGAAGAGCCAACCTATAAAAATGGTGTTGTAACTTTAAATTTTAATGAAGGTATTTTGAGCAGTTTACAAGGAACTGCACTGTCACAAAATATTTTAAATGAACTTGTGTTTTCTTTAACAGAACAGCAAGGTGTGGAAAGTGTAGCAATTAAGGTTAATGGTGAGGAGAAATTAATTAATGAATCTGGTCAAGAGATCTCGGCTCCAGTATCACGACCAAAATCTGTGAATACAGGTAGTTTTTAAAGTGAAATTTGGTATAATTAAATTTGCTAATGAAAGGGCCGGCGAATATTTGCCGCCTTTTTTGTTTCCTCCCCAAGTTTAAACGATGGTAATAATGAACAGAGTATATGTGGTACGTATTAATTATTGGAGGCGTTTTGATGAGAGTTGACGGGAGAAAGAATGATGAATTAAGACCAATACATATTGAAACGGACTATCTTAAGCATCCTGAAGGATCAGTACTTATTACAGTCGGTGATACAAAGGTAATTTGTAATGCGAGTATTGAAGAGCGTGTCCCGCCTTTTCTTCGTGGGCAGGGCAAAGGGTGGATTACAGCGGAATATTCCATGCTGCCAAGGGCAACTGAACAAAGAAATATTCGAGAATCTACAAAAGGGAAGGTTTCCGGCAGAACGATGGAAATTCAGCGCCTAATCGGACGAGCATTGCGATCTGTTGTCAATCTTGAACAAGTTGGGGAAAGGACGATTTGGATTGATTGTGATGTCATCCAGGCAGATGGCGGCACACGAACAGCTTCTATTTCTGGATCTTTCGTTGCTATGACGATAGCACTTGGAAAACTGTTTGAGAAAAAAGCCATAAAGGAATTTCCAATTCATGATTTTCTGGCGGCTACGTCAGTTGGAATAGATCCAGAGTTAGGTGAAATATTAGATTTGGACTATATCGAAGATTCAAAAGCGAATGTTGATATGAATATTGTGATGACCGGAAATGGAGAATTTGTTGAGCTTCAAGGAACGGGTGAGGAAGCAACATTTTCAAGGGGGCAGCTGCAGGAGCTTTTAAGTCTTGGAGAAAAAGGCGTGAAGGAAATTATTGAACTGCAGAAGGTTGCGTTAGGTGCTTTAGCAGATAAAGTGCTTGAAGGTGCAAAAGTAAAATAGGGAGAGGTAGTCATTGAAAGAAATTTTAATCGCAACAAAAAATAAAGGAAAAATCAAAGAGTTTTCTGACCTTTTCGCAAAAAAGGGTGTCAAAGTTTCTTCACTGATCGACTTTCCTAATATAGATGATGTTGAAGAAACCGGAAGCACTTTTATTGAAAATGCAAAAATTAAAGCAGAAACCATCGCCAAGAAATTTAATAAAATAGTAGTAGCCGATGATTCAGGTCTAAGTGTAGATGCGTTGCAAGGTAGACCAGGTGTTTTTTCAGCGAGATATGCTGGCGAAGAAAAAGACGACGAGGCCAATTTGCAAAAGGTCCTTACGGAAATGGCAGGGACCCCTTTTGAGAAGAGAACCGCAAGATTTCATTGCGTTTTAGCGGTGGCTATTCCAAATGAAGAAACGCGAATCTTTGAAGGCACATGTGAGGGTTTTATTACCGAAAAACCTGAAGGAGATAACGGATTTGGATATGATCCAATTTTCTATATCCTTGATAGAAAACAAACAATGGCGCAATTATCCAGTGAAGAAAAAAATAAAATCAGTCACCGGGCCAATGCGATGAAAAAGCTAGGAGAAAATTGGGATACTATTTTTTAACATAAGGGAGTAAAACATGAAGGTTCTTATCGTTAGTGATAGTCATGGTTTAACTAAAGAACTTATAGAGCTGAAGAATAAATATCGGACGGAAGTTGAGACCATGATCCATTGTGGTGATTCCGAATTTGAAGCACATTCAGAGGCTATGTCGGAATATATTGCCGTTCGGGGAAATTGTGATTTTGATTCAAACTTTGGAAACGATCAGCTTGTTTCTAGTAAAAGCAATGGGCTGGCGTTTTATGTGACACATGGGCATATATATAATGTGAAAATGACTCTAATGAATCTGCGCTACCGTGCAGAAGAAATAGGTGCCAATGTGGTTTGCTTCGGCCATTCCCATATTGCAGGTGCGGAATTGATAGATAATATGCTGTTTATTAATCCTGGCAGTATCCGTCTACCAAGGCTAAGAAAAGAAAAAACTTATGCTATTTTGGAAGTTGACGAAGCTAAAAATTGTGTTGTAAGATTTTTTAGTATAGATGGTAAAGAAATTCCTCAATTAATGGTAGAATGTAAAATAGGTTAGAGAAAAACTCTAACCTATTTCTAAAAAGTATTGACACTATATTTAAGATAGTATATATTAATATTTGTCGCTGGTTGATATAAAAAAATCACCAACAATGCGGGTGTAGTTTAATGGTAAAACTTCAGCCTTCCAAGCTGATGTCGTGGGTTCGATTCCCATCACCCGCTCCATTAAAAC
>JAEWMK010000062.1 GCA_023457235.1 Bacillota bacterium | reverse complement strand
TTTTTGTTTTTTCTCCAGTAATGAAGATAAGGATGCCGTTCGAAATTTCGCGGTACTTTCGAGCGAGTTCAAAGCCGTTTTTGTCGGGGAGGTTGATATCTAATAAAACGATGTGAGGTGTTATCTCTTCCATTAACCGTATTCCATCGGTTGCTTTTAATGAAGTATAAACCGCAAAGCCCTCTCGCTGAAGATATAGCCGTAAAATTTCTACAATTGATACATCATCTTCAATGATTAATACTTTGATTTGATCCATGATTTGATCCCCCCTTACAAATTACAAAATTTGATTTTTTCAATTTTACTATAACACATTGGTTGTAGGTAATGAATTACAAATATACTATAAAATGGTATATTGTTAGAATGAAAGAAAAGTAGCTATTGAAGAGGATGTTAGATATGTTAAAAATAAAATCCCAATATTTCCAATTGCTATTTTGGGTGAGCATCAGTACAATTTTGCTTTCATTTCCTATGTCCGTGGGAAATGCTATGGAAGATAATCGACCTCGGGAGGGGATTTTCTACCTTGATTCCCACCAGAATAAAGAAATTGTTAAACTGGATGGCAAATGGGAATTTTATTGGCAGCAGCTTTATACTCCACAAGACTTCGGAAGGAATTTATTTCGACAACCTCTCCAAATAGTCGAAGTCCCTCTCACATGGAGAAGCTATACCATAGGAGGTGAAAAGCTGCCATTAGCCGGATATGCTACGTACCGTTTGCAAATTAAGGTTCCCAAAGAGGAAATAGGTACGGTAAAAGCGTTATATATACCAAGTATAGCATCAGCCTATAAATTATGGATTAATAGTGAAGTAAAATCGCAAAATGGAGAAGTAGGTAAAACGAAAGGAACAATGAAACCTGACAATGTCCCAAAAGTTGTTGAGTTCCTTATAAATAATGACCAAATTGAACTAATTATTCAGGCATCTAATTTTAACCAACGGAAAGCGGGGATTTTCAATTCGATCTTAATTGGGGAACCCGAACCCATTCGCCAATATCAACAAAGAAAAATTACTTACAGAGCCATCATCGTTACGAGCCTGGTAATGATAGGGATCTATCATATCTTAATGTTTTTATACAGAAGAAAAGAAAGTTCACTTATCTACTTTGGTATTTTGTGTATAGTTGTGGCAATTCGAGCAACCATTCTTGAAGAAGGCCTCGCTTCACAAATTCTATTCTTTTTAAATTGGGAAATAGCACGTAAGCTTGAGTATTTAGGGGCAACCATTGGGGTTTTATTTTTCTCATTATTTGTTTATACACAGTTTTCTAAAGATATGTATCGGGAAATAAGGGATTTAATAACTTCGGTTTTCGCTGGTTACAGCCTATTTATTTTATTTACCCCTGCTGTCGTTTTTACAAGAGCCATGCTTTTTCTGCAAATATTAATTCTTTTAGTTTTTACCTATTTGTTATTCGTATATAGTATCGCGTATATACGAAAACGGGAGAATTCTTTAATAAATGCGTTAGCAATCATGATGTTATTTATTTCCGCAATCAATGACACCCTTTATTTTAACAGTGTAATTCACACAACTGAATTGGCATCTGTCGGCTTGGTTTTCTTTTTATTTACACAATCGATTATGATTTCAAAAAGGTACTCAATGGCATACTTGCAATCCGAAAAACTATCAAGCGACTTAGCCATTCTCAATGCTTCATTGGAACGGCAGGTACTAGAACGAACGAAAGAGTTGCAATACACGAATAAACAGCTTCAAGTTGCTAATGAAAGTTTAGAAGAAGCCCACCAATCGAGGAGTAAATGGATTCGAAATATTTCCCACGAAATATCGACACCGTTAACGAATATTCGCGCTTATACGATGGGGATGATGGACGGGGTTATTCCAAGTGAAAAAAAATATATTGAATTGGTTTATGATCAAAGTCTCTATTTGTCACGAATGCTACATGATTTACACGATATGACTGATGTTGAAAATAGGCAGATCAAGTACGATTTACAAAAAATAAACATCCGGGACTATGTTCTAAATTTTTATAATAAAAAGAAGTTGGATGTCGAAAAAGAAGACATTCTGTTTGAATATCATGACTTGCTTTCCGATACGACGAAGGAGTTCATTGTTTTTATCGACCCATTGCGGATTGAACAGGTTATTGTGAATATCCTAAAAAATGCCCAAAGGTTTGTAAAAGAAGATGGGAAAATACAATTAGAATTAGGTGAGTGGGACGAAAAACATATCATAATTAAAGTCAGGGATAATGGAATAGGAATTAAAGCAGATGAGCTTGGTCTTGTCTTTAATCGGTTTTATAAAAGTAAAAGACAGAATCAACAGCAAACTGGATCAGGACTGGGCCTTGCGATTTCCAAAGAGATTATCGAACATCACAACGGCATGATTGGTGTGGAAAGCAATGAAGGCGAGGGAAGCTGCTTTTATTTTATACTGCCCTTGTTTGAAGAACACCAGGAGCATGATATTTTTGAAGCAATCCATGGTTGTGGTACAATAGCTCAAAAATAAACTTTAAGATATTAAAAGTTGGAAAACATTGATAAAGGAGAGGAAGCTAATGTCTGAACAGTATAAATTAGCGACATTTGCCGGTGGATGTTTTTGGTGTATGGTATCCCCGTTTGATGAACAGCCTGGAATAGAAAGGATAGTCTCAGGCTATACAGGTGGGCATACTGAAAATCCTACATATGAAGAAGTTTGTTCGGATACAACAGGACATTATGAAGCTGTGCAGATCACCTATGATCCTGCTGTTTTTCCGTATAAAAAATTGCTCCAATTGTTTTGGCAGCAGATTGACCCGACAGATGCGGGCGGTCAGTTCCATGACAGAGGTCAATCTTATCAGACTGCGATTTTCTATCATGATGAGGAGCAAAGGGAACTGGCGGAGGCCTCTAAAGCTGAGTTAGCTGCAAGTGGGCGTTTTCAAAAGCCGATTGCAACGGAAATTTTACCTGCTAGGCCATTTTATCCGGCTGAAGAGAAGCACCAGAATTATTATAAAAAGAATCCGTTGCACTACAATATGTACAAAGAAGGCTCCGGTCGGGCCCGTTTTATTCGGGAACATTGGAAAGAGCAGAAAAGCGATGAGGAGTTAAGAAAGGAACTAACACCGATTCAGTATGAAGTAACAAGAAATAGTGCAACTGAACCGCCGTTCCGCAATGAATATTGGAATACCTTTCTTGATGGTATTTATGTTGACATCATCTCCGGAGAGCCATTATTTAGTTCAACCGATAAATTTGATGCAGGCTGTGGTTGGCCAAGTTTTACGAAGCCAATCCGCCGAATGGAATTGGAGGAGCGCTTGGACACGTCGCACGGGATGCGAAGAATTGAAGTTCGTGCGAAACAATCCGATTCCCATCTAGGCCATGTCTTTGATGATGGGCCAGGACCGGACCGTGCCCGCTATTGCATTAATTCCGCCGCCCTTCGTTTTATTCCAAAGGAAAAGCTCGAGGAAGAAGGGTATGGGCAGTTTTTGAAGTTGTTTGATTGAGGTTAAAGTGGATTTGAATGTATCCTAACCAAATGGGGCTCCGGCTCCGTTTGGTTATAGATAACAAAGTTTTATCCTCACCAAAATGAAATCCACGCTTGTTTGATGATATATAACTCAGACTTACCC
>JAEWMK010000061.1 GCA_023457235.1 Bacillota bacterium | reverse complement strand
CCGTAACCTTCAGGTGCAATTAAATCGGCACATAATACGACCTCTGGACGATTAGGATCTGGTTTCATATAGAAGGCCTTTATTTTCGCCGGATAATGTGTAATAAATACCGGTTTATCAAATTCTTCCGCAATTGCAACTTCATGTGGAGCACCGAAATCTTCTCCCCACTCAATATCATTTATTCCTTTTTTCTTTAACATTTCAATTGCTTCATCGTAAGTAATACGAGGGAAAGGAGCTTTAATATTTTCAAGCTTAGACAGGTCACGTCCTAGTGTGTTCAACTCTAGTTTACAATTCTTTAAAACTGACTGAACGATAAAGCTGACATATTGTTCTTGAATTTCAAGGTTTTCTTCATGTTCTACAAAAGCCGCTTCCAGTTCAATCATCCAAAATTCAATTAAATGTCTTTTTGTCTTTGATTTCTCGGCACGGAAAGTTGGCCCAAAAGAGAATACTCTGCCTAAAGCCATCGCTGCAGCTTCCAAATATAACTGTCCACTTTGTGATAGATAGGCATCTTCATCGAAATACTTTGTATGGAATAATTCACTGCCGCCTTCTGCAGAAGTACCAGTTAAAATTGGAGGGTCAGTCTTAACGAACCCATTTTCATTTAAAAACTGATACGTGGAGCTGATTATTTCATTTCTTATTTTCATAATGGCATGCTGGCGCTTTGAACGAAGCCAAAGATGGCGATGATCCATTAAAAATTCGACACCATGCTCTTTTGGAGTAATCGGGTAATCTATAGATTCATGTATGACTTCAATATTTTTCACGGCTAACTCATAGCCAAATGGTGAGCGGTCGTCTTCGCGAACAGTCCCTGTTACCCATAGTGATGTTTCTTGGGTAATCGCCTTGGCTTTTGCAAAAACGTCTTCTTCGACTTCTTCTTTAACGACAACTCCTTGGATGAACCCTGTGCCATCGCGAAGTTGTAAAAAAGCAATTTTCCCGCTCGAGCGTTTATTTGCCAGCCAAGCTCCAATCGTAACCTCTTGTCCAACAAAATTACTTACTTTTGAAATTGTTGTTTTCATTCTTTTGACCTCCTTCTATCCGAAGCAATAATGTTAAAGTTATAGTTATTCATTTTATACAGAAAAGAGGCGGGGTAAACTTACACCGCCTTTCTTTCCTAATATTGTCCAGCTCCAGCGCCCAGCGACTAGTAAACTTCGCCCACCTCCCAACGATAAGTCAACATCGATTCGTTCCTCATCGTGTTTCCTTTATCTCAGTCACTGTGCTCCAGTTTTGTCGTGCGCTAAACGGGCGCTTGCGCTTTTCTGAGTTATTTGATTTTGTTTTCCATAAAACGTTTAATTCTAGCTACCGCTTTTTCAAGAAGATCTAATGATGTTGCATAAGATAGACGTACGTTTTCGGGTGCACCGAATCCAGAACCTGGAATTATAGCAACCTTTTCTTCATCTAATAACGCTTTTACTAATGAATCAACATCGTCGTAACCAGCCAGTTTAGCTGCCTCACTTGCATTCGGGAATAAATAGAAAGCACCTTGCGGCTTCACACATTTAAATCCCGGAATTTCAATTAGTTGTTCGTAGATTTTATTTAAGCGCTCTTCAAATGCCTTTTTCATTTCATGAACGGGCTCTTGCGGTCCAGTATAGGCAGCGATGGCAGCATATTGTGAAATTGATGTTGGATTGGATGTACTGTGACTTGCTAAGTTAGTCATCGCTTTTATGATTGTGCTGTCACCAGCTGCATATCCAATACGCCAGCCTGTCATCGCATGGGATTTTGAATGACCGTTAATAATGATTGTTTGTTTCTTGAGTTCTGGGGATAATTCAGCAATAGATACATGCTTATTATCGCCATAAACTAATTTCTCATAGATTTCATCTGATACAATTAGGATATTATGTTCAAGGGCAATTTCACCTAATGCTTTTAACTCCTCAGCAGTGTAGATCATTCCTGTTGGGTTACTTGGAGAGTTAATAACAACTGCTTTTGTCTTTGGTGTTATTGCAGCCTTAAATTGTTCAGGCGTAATTTTAAAATCATTTGCTTCTTTACCTTCAACTAATACAGGAGTACCTTCTGCTAATTTTACGAATTCAGGATAGCTTACCCAATATGGTGTTGGGATAATTACTTCATCACCTTGATTAAGAATAACTTGGAATAATGTATATAAGGCGTGCTTTGCACCTACACAAACAATAATCTCGTTCTGTGCAAAGTTAAGGTTTTGATCTTTTTTAAACTTCTCAATAATTGCATCCTTTAACGCCACTAAACCGCCAGATGGTGTATATTTTGTTTGACCTTCATTCATTGCTTTAACGGCGGCATCAATAATGTGCTGTGGTGTGTTAAAATCTGGTTCCCCAGCACCCAGACCTATTACATCATGGCCTGCATCTTTTAATGCTTTAGCTTTTGCAGTAATTTCAAGTGTTGTAGATGGTGTTAAGGATGATACACGATTTGCTAATTCCATTGCTAAATTTCCTCCTCAAAGCGGTCTTTTTTAAGACTGTACCTTTTCACAAATGATCCGTCTTCAAATTTCATAAAATAATATGTATAACGCTTTTCTTGGTCAATATAGGTAACTTCCCAAAGCGGCGTTGTCTCAGTTCTGTTTGTCCGATTATCCTTCATTACTTCAGCACCAAGTCTTACATCAATTAATTTTAAAGGATTTTGATTCGCAATTACATATTTTTTTACTTTTTCCATTGACCACCCTTCACTGGCCTTTTTTGTAATCAACTTCCCCTGTTTTGAATCTGGTACCCAAACGATGATATCCTCATCTTTATCGTTTGTTCCATAAAGTACGGTATAAGCCAGTCTTCCATGATAGTACTCTGCATCATGAATAGATGACAGCCCTTTTACATTTTCTTCGGCAAAAGCAATTGCTTTTTTCTCACCTTTTTTTTGGAAGCTCATACCTTCATGATAAATGTGGGAAGCTTGCCAAATTATGATAATCATTAATAAAGGTATTATATACAACCATTTTTTCATAGTAAACCTCTAAGTTTGATATATAGTGAAAATTGCTTTATTCGGGTCTTCTCGGTCAAGAGCCAACCCAAACATTACATCCCTTTCCTTTAGTGTTCGATTCAAAATGTCAACAATTTTATAAAGATCCGGTGAATTTTGAATCCTTACTGTCGCCAAGACCTCAACTTTATTATTCATACGCTCCCCCTAAGATCAAGATAAACAAAATTTGTTACACATATCGTTGAACGTATAAGTGAAATATAGTATTAAGAAATAAGTTTTTTACTTCGTCTCTTTTCCCATTATACAATATTTAATAAAAACTATCTCCTTCCAACACCATAATTTGGGGCTTAAGGTAGCCCTTTTTTCTTTTGCAAAAATTGTCTTAATCAAATATGCCTTGGCATATTGTGCCCAGCATGCTCGAAAAACTACCTCTGAAAATCGCAAGGCTCGCCGGAGGCTTAACTTTATTCAGTAGGGGATTTCTACTGAATAAAGTTATAGCCAATCGGATAGCTTTTTTAATAACACATCGGTTTTTTCTTCATATATTTCAATCGGTGGTAACGCTTGAATAAATTTTTTTCCATAGCTTTTTGTTGAGAGGCGGCGATCCAGCACAAATACAACTCCACGGTCATTTTTCGCACGTATTAGGCGTCCAAAGCCTTGTTTAAATCTTAATATTGCTTGAGGTAAGAACAGATCCATGAAAGCATTTTTTCCTTCCTGTTTCAGCAATTCTGACTTTCTTGCTATGATTGCATTATCTGTCGGAGAAAATGGCAGTCTTACAATGACAATACAACTTAAATCCTCGCCGGGGATATCGATCCCCTCCCAAAAGCTGCTTGTTCCAAAAAGGATTGCCTGCTCATGCTGTTTAAAACTTTTTGTTAATCGATCGCGGCTACCACTTGAAATCCCTTGGCCAATTAAAACAAATTCATCTAATGCAGCGGCAGCCTTAACATTGTAGAAAGTTTTTTCAAGCATATCATAGGATGTAAATAATACGAGCATTCTCCCCCGAGTTACTTTGGCAATTTCAATGATCTTACGCGCGATTTCCCGTGTAAATTCAATTTGTTCTACGTC
>JAEWMK010000060.1 GCA_023457235.1 Bacillota bacterium | reverse complement strand
GTATTAAAGGAACTAAAAACAGCAGCTAAAAAAGCGAAGAAAATCTATCTAGCAGCCGACCCTGACCGCGAAGGGGAAGCCATTGCATGGCATTTAGCCCATACACTTAATATTGATGAAAACTCTGACTGTCGTGTTGTCTTTAATGAAATTACCAAGGATGCCATTAAAGAAGCGTTCAAACATCCAAGAGCCATTAATAAGGATTTAGTGAATTCCCAACAGGCAAGAAGAATATTAGACCGCTTAGTTGGTTATAACATTAGTCCGATTTTATGGAAAAAAGTAAAAAAAGGACTAAGCGCTGGCCGTGTACCATCCGTAGCTGTGCGTTTAATCATAGACCGTGAAAAGGAAATACAAGAATTCGTTCCTGAAGAATATTGGTCGATCACGGGTCTATTTGAAGTTAATAATGAAACTTTTGAGGCCGGCTTTTACGGAGCGGATGGAAAAAAACTTGACTTAAGCAATGAAGATGAAGTTAAAAATGTTTTAAATCGGATCAAGGGCAAAGATTATATTGTGCAATCCGTTAAGAAAAGAGAAAGAAAAAGAAATCCAGCAGCCCCTTTTACAACATCTTCCTTGCAACAAGAAGCTGCACGGAAATTAAATTTTAGAGCCAAAAAGACAATGATGATTGCTCAACAGCTTTATGAAGGTATTGACTTAGGCGGAGCGGAAGGAACAGTCGGTCTTATAACCTATATGAGAACGGACTCGACGAGAATATCCGAAACAGCCCAAACGGAAGCCTATCAATATATAGAATCCGAATTTGGAAAGGATTATACTGCGCAGAACGAAAAAAAGACTGAAAAAAAATCAGCCAATGCTCAAGACGCCCATGAGGCCGTGCGTCCTACCTCAATATTAAGGACGCCAAACATCCTTAAAACGGTGCTCGGCAGAGATCAGCTAAGGTTATACCGCCTTATTTGGGAGCGCTTCGTTGCGAGTCAAATGGCTCCAGCTGTTATGGATACAATGACTGTTGACCTTGTAAATGAAGGCGTGATTTTCCGAGCTAATGGTTCTAAAGTAAAATTCCCTGGGTTCATGAAAGTTTATATTGAAGGTAATGATGATAATACCAAAGATGAGGATAAACTGCTCCCGGATATTGAGGAAGGGATGACTGTTTCCTCAAAAGAAATTGATCCAAAACAACATTTTACACAGCCTCCTCCAAGGTATACGGAAGCCAGGCTTGTAAAGACGCTAGAGGAGCTTGGAATTGGCAGACCATCTACCTTCGCTCCAACATTGGATACAATTCAAAAGCGGGGTTATGTTGCCTTAGATAATAAACGGTTTATTCCAACTGAGTTAGGGTCAATTGTTCATGAATTAATGATCGAATTTTTCCCAGAAATATTGGACCTTGAATTTACGGCCAAAATGGAAACAAGTCTTGACCTTAACGAGGAAGGGCAGACAAATTGGGTTGAAATCATTGACGAATTTTACCAAGGCTTTGAAAAACGTTTAAGAGTTGCAGAAAAGGAAATGCAAGAAGTAGAAATAAAGGATGAGCCTGCTGGAGAAGACTGCGAACATTGTGGCAGCCCGATGGTTTATAAAATGGGCCGCTTTGGAAAATTTATGGCTTGCTCAAATTTTCCGGACTGTCGCAATACAAAAGCAATTGTTAAAGAAATTGGGGTGAAATGCCCTACTTGTAATGAAGGCAATATAATAGAAAGAAAAAGCAAGAAGAAACGGATTTTTTATGGCTGTGACACATATCCAAACTGTGAATTCTTATCATGGGACAAACCAATTGCACGGGCCTGTCCAAAATGCAGTGGCTTGTTAGTAGAAAAGAAATCAAAACAGGGAATGCAGGTTCAATGTACAAATTGCGATTATAAAGAAGAACCACAACAATAGACCTAACTGGAGGGTTTGACATTGAGTCAAGATTTTATAACTATAATAGGTGCAGGTCTTGCAGGGAGTGAAGCCGCATGGCAAGCGGCGAACCGTGGCGTTAAAGTTCATCTTTATGAGATGCGTCCGGTAAAACAAACCCCTGCCCACCATACGGATAAATTTGCTGAATTAGTCTGCAGTAATTCATTAAGGGCCAATACATTAACCAACGCAGTAGGCGTTTTAAAAGAAGAAATGCGCCATTTGAGTTCAATCATTATTGGTTCGGCGGATGAATGTGCTGTACCTGCTGGCGGCGCATTAGCTGTGGATCGCCATGAATTTTCCGCGAAGGTAACGGAGAAAATAAAAAATCACCCTAATATTACTGTTATTAACGAAGAGGTTCAAAGGATCCCGGAAGGAATAGTGATTATTGCTTCCGGACCGTTAACTTCAGAAGCATTGTCTAATGAAATTAAGCAGTTAACTGGGGAAGAGTATTTTTATTTTTACGATGCAGCTGCACCGATTATCGAAAAAGAAAGCATTAATATGGAAAAAGCTTATTTAAAGTCAAGATATGATAAAGGTGAGGCAGCTTATATTAACTGTCCGATGACGGAAGAAGAATTTAATACTTTTTATAATGCCCTTATTCATGCAGAGACAGTTCCTTTAAAAGAATTCGAAAAAGAAATTTTCTTTGAAGGCTGTATGCCGATTGAGGTTATGGCTAACCGTGGAATAAAAACCATGCTTTTTGGACCATTAAAGCCGGTTGGCTTAGAGGACCCAAGAACAGGAAAGAGACCGTATGCAGTTGTTCAGCTAAGGCAGGACGATGCCGCCGGAACGTTATATAAC
>JAEWMK010000059.1 GCA_023457235.1 Bacillota bacterium | reverse complement strand
GCCGTATTTTGTGTGCCTCCACCACCACAAGCAGATAAAAGAAGTGCTGAAGCTAAGGCAACCGTTGATAATACTTTTTTACTTTTTAGAAAATTAGCCATACATTTCATCCTTTTCAATAATATTTTTCTTTAATCTAATATAAAAAGCTTCATCTATTGAAAACGCTGTCAAAAAATAAACATCTTGTTAAGCCTTTGATTTCATCTGCTCTTTAAAAGCAATAATGGTATTGATTCTATGCTGTCGAATTTCTTCCTCAATTTGAAATAAAGGCGCTTTTTCTTTTAGAAGATGAATAATCTTATTATGCTCCTCGATTGATTGACGAGTTCGTTGTGGCACTAATGTAAAGATAGAGCGTCGAATTCGATCCAATCGTTGTTGGGATTGACGAATCTCTTCTAATAAAAAGTCGTTTTCGCATTTTTCATATATAATAGTATGAAACTTTCTATTTAGTTGATTAAATAAATCTAATTTAAAATCTTCTAGCGCTTCATGCATTTGAATATTCAATTGTTGCAGTTCCTCAATATCTCGAGAAGTAAACTTTCGAGCACTTAGGGCTGCCGCATATCCTTCTAAAACAGAAATAACAGATAAAATCTCAATGTACTCCGTTTCATTGATAGCGCTTACTATCGCACCACTATAAGGTATATATTGTATTAGTCCGTCTGATTCAAGGTTACGGATAGCTTCGCGGATTGGTATTGTACTAGTACCGAGTTCTTTAGCAATTTGATCAATGATGATACGCTGTCCCGGTCCATAAACACCGTCCAGTATCTTTGAACTTATATATTCATAAGCATACTGGGTTTTACTAATAGTTAACTTTTTTCGACGATTAATAGTTTTCTTTTTATCCATGGTAATAAGTCCCCTTTGATTAGTCACCTCCGTTTTATTAATCTTACTAATAAAATCATATATCACATCGTATATGATTTCAATAGTTTTTATACATTTTTTTCAATAAAGTTTAAATTATTTGTATATTTTCCATTTTACGACATTTAGTATCAATAAAAGCTAGAGGGAAAATATATCTCTAGCTTTTACCTTTTACTTTATTTTCCAAACTGTGGGATATGGTGATCGCCTATTGCTACATGGATAACTTTTGGCTCAGTGTAAAATTCAAACGCATAGTGGCCACCTTCACGACCGATTCCACTGTCCTTAACGCCTCCAAATGGAATGCGAAGGTCACGTACGTTTTGCGCATTAATCCAAAGCATGCCAGCTTCTACAGCATTGGCTACGCGGTGAGCTCTCTTAAGATTATTTGTCCATACAAATCCAGCAAGTCCGTATTTCACATCATTTGCAGCTTTAATTACTTCTTCTTCATCTTCAAATTCAATTACAGCCATAACAGGACCGAAGATTTCTTCTTGAGCAACTCTCATATCATTTCTAGCATTTAGTAATAATGTTGGTGGTACAAAGTTTCCTGCTTTACATTCCTCAGGAATAGTTCCTTGTACTACCTCACAACCTTCTTCTCTACCAATTTCAATATAGCTCTTAACTTTGTTATAATGGCCTTTTTCAACTAAAGGTCCAAGTTGTGTAGATGAATCCATTGGATCACCAATCTTAATATTTTTCACGCGTTCCTTCAATTTTGCTACGAATTCATCTTTAATATTTTTATGAAGGAAGACACGTGAGTTAGACGTACAACGTTCACCATTGAATGAGAAAATTCCCCATACAGCAGCATCAAGAGCGCGATCAAGATCAGCATCTTCGAATACGATAAGAGGTGATTTACCGCCCAGTTCCATTGATGTTTTCTTAAGTGTATCTGCTGAATTTCTGATAATAATTTGTCCTGTTGTTGTTTCACCTGTAAATGAAATAGCTTTAACATCAGGGTGCTTAACTAATGCATCACCAGCTGTTTCACCAAAACCGTGAACAACGTTGAATACTCCTTTAGGTAAGCCAGCTTTATCAATAATTTCCGCTAACTTGTTAGCTGTTAATGGAGATAATTCTGCTGGTTTTAAGACAACAGTATTACCAGTTGCTAGTGCAGGTGCTACTTTCCAAGTTTCTAGCATAAACGGAGCATTCCATGGAGTGATCAGCCCTACAACACCTAATGGCTTATAAACTGTATAGTTAATAAATTCATCATCCATTGGGAACATTTCGCCATGTTTAGTTTCGATCAGTTTCCCATAGAAACGGAAGTTCTCAGCAGCACGAGCAGCCATATTTCTAGTTTGACTAATTGGAAGACCAGTGTCTAAAGATTCTAGGTATGCAATTTCATCATTTGCTTCATCGATAAGATCAGCAATACGATTTATTAATTTAACTCTTTCTTTTAGCTTCATAGATCCCCATGGACCGTTTTCGAAAGCATCTTTTGCAGCTGCAACCGCTTTCTCCATATCTTCCTTGCGACCTTCAGCAATGTTATTAATCACAGTATTTGTAAATGGGTTAGGGTTTGCAAAAGTACTTCCTGATTCCGCATCAACAAATTCACCATTTATAAATAACTTAATATCTTCTAATTCTTTATGTGTTTTTAAATTGTTTGTTTCTACTGCTTGACCTTGCATTCTCTTCACATCCTTATCTGTCCCATCTAATCAAACTATGAACTAGCTATATTAAATGGGACGCTTTTTTATTGGTTTAAAGTATTATTTTGTTGCAACATTTTCTGGAAGGTCTACATGTCTTTTTAAAACATTACGTAGTTTATCTTGTAATTCTTGTGTTGGAAGAGCCATAGGTCTGCGTAGGATCGGTTTAGCAATACCCATCATACCCATAGCAGCTTTTAATGGCGCAGGGTTTGTATCTTCAAACAATACATCATTTAATTCCATTAATTCAAAATGATGATCTAATGCAGCTTGAACGTTTCCTGCTTCCCAATCATTGTAAAGATCAGCGATTTCTTTAGGTAGAAGGTTAGCTGTTGCACTAATGTGACCAGCCCCACCGATTGCTAACATTGGGTAACATAATAATTCGATCCCAGAATATAAATTGAAATCTCTTCCACACTTTAATAACACACGGTTAATATGTTCGAAGTCTTTGTTAGATTCCTTTGCACCGATGATTTGTGGAACATCTTTTACAAGACGAGCTAATGTGTCGACATTTAGATTTACCGCTGTTCGGCCAGGAATATTGTACACGATGATTGGAATATCCACTGTTTCAGCAATCGTTTTGTAATGATCATAAAGTGCATGTTGTGATGGTTTATTGTAATAAGGAACGATAATTAATACTGCATCTGCTCCAAGTTCTTTTGCTTTCTTCGTTAAGGTAATAGTTTCATCAAAATTAACAGATCCTGTAGCAGGAACGAATGGAACTCTTCCATTGATTACTCTTGCAGCGTTTTCCATTACTTGAATGCGCTCTTCTGTTGTTAATGATGAAGGTTCACCAGTAGTACCACATACAGAAATTGCATGGCTACCGCTTTCAATTTGCCAGTTTATAAGCTTCTCTTGAGTTTCGAAATCGATTGAATAGTCTTCATTGAATGGTGTAACAACTGGTGCAATTGATCCTCTTAATCTTTTTTTCAATTCTTGATACATTATTAATTCATCCTTTCTAAACTAAATTAATTTATAAAAAGTATAGTATTTGCTTCATGTTTAAATCATATACCAAATCATATATGATTTCAATAGATTTTTTAAAAATCATATATGATTTTTTAACAAAATAAAAAGAGAGCCATAGACTCTCTTCCTACTAATTACTTACTTTCTTGAATTAATTTAACGGCTTCGTCATAGATTTTTTGACCTGGAATTCCTTTAGCTTCCATATCAGAAATCCATTTTTCAGCTAAATCGCTTGAAGCATCCTTGAATTTTTGTAGTTCACCATCTGGTAAAGTGATAAACTCAATCCCAGCTGCTTGAGATTCTTCGAATGACTTCTCTTTTTGAACATCAAATGCTGCACCTGCTTTTTGTGCCATAGGAACTCCTAAAACCTCTTCAATCTTTGCTTGGTCTTCTGGAGCAATCTTATTCCAACTCTTATCATTCATAACAACATAGAATATACTTGTAACAAAATTACCGTATGTTACATAATCCACTACATCAAATAAATTAAAATCTTTTATTGCTGCAATTGGAAGAACGCCGCCATCAATAACCCCTTTGGATATTGCATCATAGATTTCAGGTGCAGGTAACGATACTGGTGTTGCACCCCATGATTCAATCATTGCACTACCTTCGACAGAAGGAGTTCTTAGCTTTAACCCTTTAACGTCTTCAAAGCTTCGAACCGCTTTTCCTTTTGTTACGATCATGTAAGGGTCCGCAGAATGGAACCATAAAGGTTTCACATCTGAATATTCCTTTTGAATTTCCGGGAATGTATCATACAATTTTTGTGCTACAACACTTAGTGACTCGCCATTTCCATCAGCCAAAAATGGTAATTGAAGAACAGCATGGGCAGGGAATTTTCCAGCGTTATAACCTTGAAGACCCCAACCTACATCCATTACACCGTTTACGATGTTGTCATATGTCTCTTTTGGGCCACCTAATGCGCCACCTGGGTAAATTTTAAAAGTAACACGTTCTTCTGTTAAACCAGCAACATCTTCAGCGAAATTTGCTTTTACCGTATGCTGAACATGTTCAGTTGAATTCATATGTCCAATTTTAAATTCAATTGGTTTTACCGAACTTTTATCAGATTCTGCACTGCCGCCTGCATTTTCATTACTTGTAGTGTTCGAATTTCCGCATGCTGTACCTACTACCAACATAAATATTAATACAAAGACCAATGAAATTTTCATTTTAATACTCTTCATTAAGATACCTCCAAGTTAAACGCTTACTTTTTTTAATATTTTTTATATTGTTTTGTATAAAAAGTGAAAAAAAAAATAGGGTAATAGATTATGCCTTTATCTCTGTAGTTTGTTTTTCAAATGTAATGACAGGGTTCCAGCTTCCTGAAGATTGTCCATCTGCATAATATTTTGGCTCATCATTTTCATCCAATATTGCACTTAACATCGCTAAGTGACGTCCGCCAGACTCAACCTTTGCAGCAGCTGCATATTGTGGAAGCATTTCATATGCTTCTTTATATTTTTTGTTCATTATTAATTCTACATATTGCCTGTCTAGGGCATGTTCAGAAATAGTCGGCTTATTTTCTCTACCACGTACGACATTATGAGATAATGCACCACTAGATACAAATACAACCTTTTTATCCGTTTCTTCTAGAACTTTTCTAATTTCTTGGCCCCATTTATATGTCTCTTCTAAGGACGCAACTAAAACAACAGATAGATTGATTACTGGAATATCTTCATTAGGGACAAGATGTCGTAATGGAACAACTGTCCCGTAATCCCATACGAAACTTGGATCATTAAATCCAACAATATTTAATCCGGCACTTTGGCCTGCTTGGACGATCTTTTCAGCAATTTCTTGATCACCTGGATAATTATATGGAACATCAGAAACTAAATCAGGACATTCTTGGGCAGTTAGAATACCTTTGTGAACAGGTGTGCAATCAACTAAATGATTAAAAGTTGATGGCCAATGGCATGAAACTAGGACAATTAGATCAGGGTTTTTCTCATAAATCTTCTTAGACACCGTTTTCATTCCAGCAACCATTTCTTTTTGAAACTCTGGAACGTGTTCATCATGACAAATACTTGGTACGTGTGGTGAAATAACACTCATTACTATGCTCATTTTTCAAAACCTCCCCAATTTTCTGCATATTTTATTTATTTGAAATCGGAAATCCCTTATGTATGTTGTTTTTATGGATAAAAGGGACTTCCGAATCCAATCGTTTATTCAACGACAGTAAAAGTAACTTCACCTAAACCGTCAAATTTACCAGAGACAACATCACCTTTTGAAAGCATAACAGCACCGGTAATGCCGCCTGTTAAAATGATATCGCCTTTTTTAACCTTCTCACCTTTACGGGCAAGCATATTCGCAAGCATTGCCACAGAATTAGCCGGATGACCAAGAACAGCAGCACCAGCCCCAAGCTCTTTAATTTCACCATTTATCGTAATCGTTGTTCCGACAAGATCCAAATCCAATTGCTCTGGCTTTTTCAATGCTGTTCCGAATACAACACGAGATGTTGAGGCATTATCAGCCACCACATCAGGGAATGTAAAATTAAAATTTTCATAGCGGCTGTCAATGACTTCAAGTGCCGGAAGTACATATTCAGTAGCTGCTAATACTTGTGCACCTGTAACACCGGGACCTTCCACGTCTTCACCCATTACAAAAGCGATTTCCGCTTCAACTTTTGGATGAATGACATCACTAAGTTTGACCTGTCCGCCATTATCAATCAACATATAATCAAATACATAACCGTAGATCGGCTCTTCTACACCCATTTGTTTCATTTTGGCATAGCTAGTTAACCCCATTTTAGGACCAACGATTTTTTTTCCTTCAGCCAGTTTCATTCTTACAATTTCTTCTTGTACTTGATAAGCTTCATCAAATGTTAAGTCTGGCTTAATTGATGCTGTTACTTTTACTACTTCTCGTTTTTCGTATTCAGCATCTTGCAAGTAGTTTGCTATTTGTTTGACTTGTTCTTGGGTAATCATAATTGCTTCCTCCTAGCCGATCGTGACATTCTTTTGTTTAGCCAATTCTGCTGCTACATCCATGATCATATCCTCTTGACCACCGACAACGTATTGTTTTCCTAATTCAATCAAAATATCACGGGAGTCGATGTTAAATCTCTTAGCTGCACGCTGTGCATGTAATAAGAAGCTTGAATACACTCCTGCATACCCAAGTACAAGTGAATCCCTTGTAATTTCTTGTGGTTTTTCTAAAATAGGTGCAACAAGGTTTTCAGCAGCATCCATCATTTTATAGATATCGATACCTGTATGAATACCTAATTTGTCTAACACTGCAACTAATACCTCAGTTTGCGTGTTTCCGGCACCGGCACCTAAACATCTCATACTGCCATCAATTCTTGTAGCACCTTCCTCGATTGCTGCTAATGTATTTGCCATTGCTAATGAAAGGTTGTTATGTCCATGGAAACCAACGTTAACTGATAAATTTTCTTTTAAAGCACGAATTCTTTCTGCAACCTGGTGTGGTAAAAGCGCTCCAGCGGAATCTACTACATACACTGTATCAGCGCCATAGCTTTCCATTAACTTAGCTTGTTCAACCAGCTTAGCTGTTGGAGCCATGTGTGACATCATAAGGAACCCAACCGTTTCCATTCCAAGCTCTTTTGCAAGCTCAATATAAGCAGGCGAAACGTCTGCTTCTGTTACATGCGTTGCAATTCTTGCCATCTTAGCACCAAGGCTTGCAGCTTGTTTCAAGTCCTTTTCCAAGCCGATACCAGGTAATGATAATACGGCAATTTTAGAATTCTTCGCAGTTGCTGCAGCAGCTTCAATCAATTCAAATTCATCTGTTAAAGACAATCCATATTGCAGTGTAGAACCACCTAATCCGTCGCCGTGTGCTACTTCAATATATGGAACATTCGCTTCATCTAAAGCCTTAACAACATTTACCACCTGTTCAACAGTAAATTGATGTCTAATCGCATGGCTTCCGTCACGTAAAGCAACCTCAGTAATTAAAATATTTTTATTTGTATCACCCATCATAATTTACTCCCTTCTATCAAATACGCCTTGGTGTATTTGCGCCCAGATTTTTTCGAGCTTGCTCGAAAAACTTCCGCTGAAAATCTGAGGCATCCGCCGGAGGCTTAACTTTATTCAGCCTGGGTTTGTCCCCTACTGAATAAACACACTAATTTTTATTCGTCTCCTAATTATGGGAGTGTGAATCCTCTGCTGAATAAAGTTAAACAGTAGCATTTTCAAGCATTTTTACTGCCCATTGTTCTGCAACTTGCACCGCTGCAGCAGTTATAATGTCTAGGTTACCAGCATATTTAGGCAAGTAATCTCCCGCACCTTCAACCTCAATCAGGATTGTTATTTTATTTCCATCAAATAATGGCTCCTGTCTAATTCTGAATCCTGGAACATATTGTTGTACTTTTTTCTCCATATCTCGAATTGCTTTCACAATACCTTCTTCATTCACTGTATCGCCTTCAACTAATGCGTGAATTGTATCTCTCATAATAATTGGTGGTTCAGCTGGATTAATAATCATAATTGTTTTTCCACGCTTTGCCCCACCAATGATTTCAAGGGCACTATTCGTAGTTTCAATAAATTCATTAATGTTTGCTCTTGTTGCCGGGCCTGCACTTTTACTTCCAACAGTTGCAATAACCTCTGCATAGGAAACAGGTTGAACTTGATTAATCGCATGTACAATCGGAGTTGTAGCCTGGCCTCCACAAGTAATCATATTTACATTATCATCATCTAAGTGTTCATTCATATTTACTGTAGGAACTACAAATGGACCAACAGCAGCAGGTGTTAAGTCAAGTACTCGCTTTCCTGCTTCTTTTAACAATTTAGCATGTCTGATATGAGGCTTTGCACCAGTTGCATCAAATACGATATCAGCAAGTTCCGGTTGTTCTAGAAATCCATCAATTCCATTATCAAAAGTTACATACCCATACTCTCTTGCACGCTTTAGACCATCTGACTCGGGATCAACACCAATAACCGTTGTTAACTCTAAGTTAGTTGCTCTTCTAAGCTTAATCATTAAATCCGAACCAATATTACCTGAACCTAATATTGCTACCTTCACTTTACTCATTAACTACAACTCCCTCCTAATATTATTCTTCGAAATTAACGCTTACCTGACCAAGATGCGCAAATCGAGCTGTAAATGTATCTCCAGGTTCTGCAACGACCATTGCTGAAAGTGCACCTGATAGAATAACTTCCCCTGCACGCAGCGGAATATCAAATTGAGATAGCTTGTTTGCTAACCAAGCAACGCATGTTGCTGGATTACCTAGTGCAGCAGCTCCAACGCCAGTGTTAACTAACTGACCATTTTTCGTTAAGACCATACCAAGTAATTCTAAATTTACGTCTTCGATTCGTGTTGGTTTGCCACCTAATACATAAAGACCACTGGAAGCATTGTCAGCAATCGTGTCTGGCAATTTAATCTTCCAATCTTTAACTCTACTACCGACGATCTCTAGTGCCGGAACGATATATTTAGTAGCCTGTAAGACATCAAGAGTAGTAACATTCGGCCCTATTAAATCTTTTTTCAAAATAAAAGCGATTTCACCTTCGACCCTAGGTTGCAGAATTTGCTTCATAGAAACGGTTCCACCATTTTCAACAACCATAGTATCAAGTAAATGTCCGTAGTCCGGCTCATCTACCCCAAGTAACTTTTGCATTGCTAGTGACGTTAAGCCGATCTTTTTTCCTACTATTTTTTGACCAGCATCTAATTTCCTTTGAATATTTTCAAGTTGTATATGATAAGCTTCCACCGGTGTAAGATCTGGGTTCACTGATGTTAAAGGAGCAATCCCTACACCTGTTAATTCTGCTTCTCTAAGTTGATCAGCAAATTGAATTGTTTGAGTAGTCAATATGTTCCACTCCATTCCCTATTAATTAGTTGTAAAAAGTCAATTGATTTTACAATATACATTAGTTTAACTTCTTGAACCATCTCCCAAAATCCTCCCTTACGTTAGGGATTTTATATAATAATCTTAAAATTATAATAACTCTACTTAGTTGCGCATACAACCTCACAGTTGTTCTATACACAACAACAGGCATATTTTTTGAAACTTTTTCATATTTTTTCGTTCAAATAAAAAAAGAGACTTTTTCAGCCTCTTTTCTTAGTTAAGCATTTACATTTGTTGCTAATAACGAACTGATACCCTTTTCTCCTGAAATTTGTGGAGGCCATGTACAAAGGTCAAATGGATAATCAGATCCTGGAACTACCCTGTCTTCGCCAACTGTATTTAGTAAAAACTGCAAACTTCCCTCGTTCCAAAGAACGGTGTCATACCACATTCTTTTTAAATACTCAATCGGTGGTGCTTGTAATGCTGACGAAACATTGTTCCACATACTGTAGCCTTTATTTAATCTTCCTATTTGATATGGAAGAAAACCTCCGCCATGGGCAAGCAATACTTTAATATTCGGATACTTGTCTAAAAAGCCACTTAGTAATAAATCAGTTGCACATACTGTTGTTTCCCAAGGAACACCAATTAAATTAGGCATCATTCGTTTCTTTAGTCTTGGGTCTTCGCATAGTAGCGGATGAATAAAGATAATTGCATTTAATTTATTAGCCTCTTCAAAAAGCGGTGCAAAAAAGTCATCTGATAACATATATTCGGGTAGTCCCGGTCCAATAATCGCACCTTTTAAGCCCAATTGCATTGCTTCATTAAGCAACCCAGCAGCTTTAACAGGACTATTAAGCGGTACAGTAGCAAGTGCTGATATTTTTTCTGCTTCTCGATCAGCCCAATTAGCTAAAGAGCGATTATAAACTTGCGATAATTCACTTGTTATTTCGGCGGAGAAATCATACATAAACAATTGTGGAATCGGTGATACAAGAGAATGCTTGACACCAATGTTTTTTTGTTCATGTAAATACAGGGTCTCATCTACGAAAGACTTCTTTAATTCAAAGCCCCATTTTTCATTAACAACTAGAAAGTCTTCTTTATTCGGGTCTTTCTTTTCCCATTTTGCATTGACCAGAGACTTATTTTCTTTTAGCCATGTGATTACTTCTTGCGGTATAAAATGAGTATGTACATCATACATTCTTTTCCACTCTCCCTTTAATCAAATGTGCCTTGGCATATTTGCGCCCAGATTTTTTCGAGCTTGCTCGAAAAACTACCTCTGAAAATCTGAGGCATCCGCCGGAGGCTTTAACTTTATTCAGCTGCTTTTGCTGAATAAAGTTAAAGTTTCATATATTGAAATTGCGTTTCTGTATAACATACACTATATCAAAAAATCATAAAAATGATAATAAAAACTTATAAAATTTTTAGAATATTCCCTTAAAGGGTATTATCGCTTTTCATTTTTCACATTTTTTGATAATGTTCTCTATAGAGAGAGTGCGTTTATCTATATGAAACTACGAAGGGGTGTACTAATTTGGAAACGAATGAAAAGGATTCAAAAGATAACAAGGATAATTTACTTTCCTCAGTTAAAAATGCGTTATTAATTTTACGAAGTTTTTCAATGGATGAACCTGAAAAAAAGATTAGTGATCTAGCCACACAGTTAGGTCTGAATAAAAGTACTGTCAGCCGAACAATGGCAACACTTGCTAGCGAGGGATTCGTTTATAAAGATCCGGAATCAAAAAAATATCGTTTAGGGATGACCATTATTTCATTAAGCGGAATTATCAATAATAATATGGATGTCTACCGTGAATCTCAGCCAATTTTAAATAAACTGGTCCAGGACATTGATGAAACTGCCCACATCTCGGTTCTTGATAATACAGATGTTATTTATATCCAAAAGATTGAATGCAATCATTATGTTAGGGCGTTAACACATGTCGGTAAACGCAATCCTGCTTACTGTACAAGCTCCGGGAAGGTACTTTTGGCCTATGCAGATGATAGTGTTGTAGAAACTGTGATTAATTCAGGTCTAAAGAAGTATACAGAAACAACAATCACCGATCCTGACGAGTTAAGAGAACACTTAAAAAAGATAAAAGAAGATGGATTTGCTTACAGCTTGGCAGAATTTAATGAAGGCGTCCATTCAGTTGCAGCACCAATATACGATTATACTGGAAAGGTAATCGCAGCCTTAACTGTGGTAGGTCCGATGCAAAGAATACAGCAAAGTAAAATTAGACCACTAGCCAAAAAGGTTATTGAAGCAAGTATGGAAATTTCAGATAGAATGGGATATTGGAGATAGGAAAAGCGCAAGCGCCTTGCTCATCGCCGTACAAACTGGAGGGTCTTCGACTGAGATAAAGGAAACTTGAATTGCGTTAGCAATTCTTAGTTGACTTATCGTAGGAAGGAGACCTGAAGTTTGCTAGGCGATAGGCGCTGGAGCTAGACAGAGCTTGATATAAGAAAAATCGGGGCAAGTTTGTCCCGATTTTTTTTTATAACTTACTAGATAATTGTAATAATAGCTTTGAAATTTCCTCAAATCTTTCAATTCTTGAATTAATATCTTTTGCTTTTTCTAATTGACTAATAACAGTATTGTTTATGGAAGTAACCTCATCTGTAATGGATTGAAGGTCAATTTTCAAATCATTTAATGTTTTTTCAATTTCGACACTTGCATCATTACTGTGACCTGACAACTTCCGGATTTCATCTGCAACAACTCCAAATCCTCTACCGACATCTCCAATTCTTGCAGCTTCAATAGCAGCATTTAGTCCAATTAATCTTGTTTGTGAAGCGATTGATTTAATAGAGTCCAAAATCTGGCTAGATCTTTTAAATTTATTATTAATATCATCTGCCTTTTCTTGGAGTGCTTCGCTTTCACTTTTTATTTGGGAGGCAATTTCCAAAAACTGTTTTATAATACTCCCAACCTCACCACTAGATTGTGATAATTCCTCAGCACTATTATTCAATCCAGTCCATGTTTCTATATTTCTAGCAATTCCTACAGAGCCTATTACATTATTCTGTTCGTCTATGATTGGATAACCTGAGAGTCTAACTGGTAAGCCATATAATGAAGCATCCATATTCTTAACCGCATACTTTTTCGTTCTCATTGCCTCTGCAGATGCCGAAGTCGGTTTGAGAGGATCACCTGGGGAAATATTCAATCTCAGTGTTTTTCCATCTTTTTGGATAATAAACTTTTCTTTGTCTGTAACTGCAAATCCCATATCTACTTGCAAAATATCAGCAATATATGGTGTAACCACAATAAGCGCATCCATTAATTGCTGGGCTGTTATAGCTGTTGCATTTCTTTCCATACATTTTCGCCTCCTCGCCTTATTTAGTAAACGTTTCCATATATCACAATAATTCTATCATTCGATTTCACCGTTCACAAGGTGGTAAAAAAGGGCTATCCCAATTAATAGACTTATATGATCTGTTAATTTGAGATAACCCCTTTTAATGAGCTAGATCATCTTAATTTTTAAACCAATTGTTGAACAATTTGAAGTGCAGCTTCGCCACACATTTCATCCTCTTCAGCACTTCCCCCGCTAATACCAATACCGCCAATAACATGACCATCAACTGTAATAGGGAAGCCACCGCCGAAAATAACCAGCTTCGGAGTGTGTACAATTCCATTTAATAATGCTGGTTCATCCTTTATCATTGGATACCAATCACCAGTGGGTTTTTTAAATCCAATAGCAGTGTATGCTTTATTTTGTGATATGCCAATACTTAGAAGTGGAGCATGATCCATTCTAGAGAAAGCTACTAAATTTCCGCCTTCATCTACAATCGTAATATTAACAGCGATTCCCAATTCCTTTGCCTTATTTTCGGCAGCTTCAATCATTTTTTTCGCAAGCTCATTTGGAATCGAAAACTTCTCTATTAATTTCATAAAATCCCTCCTAATTAATTCAGTTTTGAACGTCGTTTTTCTACTGATTCACCTGCAATCCCCCAATGTGATGCAGGAATTTCATTAATAAGCACACGAACAGATTCGATTGGTGCTTCCAATGTTTCACAAACTGTATTCGTTACTTCTTTAATTAGCCGTTCTTTTTTTTCAGGTGTGCGTCCTTCCATTATAGTAATCTGAACTAAAGGCATACTTTGACACTTCCTTTTATTTATTTGATAGAATCTTCTTAATTTATAGTAAATCTTTTTTGTTCGTATAACAACATTATTGTTGCTATATATGAAATTAAAAAAAATTTCGATTTAAAGTATTAATTACTGTATATATTTTTTGAATCTTTTGCTAAAATACTTTGTATCATATACAGAATTTATGTTGCTTTATAAGCAACATTTATGTGTAGCGTTTAGGAGGAGGTCATATAATGAGAGAGAGAAAAATTCAAAAAGTCCTTGTTGCAAACAGAGGTGAAATCGCAATTCGTGTATTTCGTGCATGTACCGAGCTTGGAATACGTACAGTGGCCATTTATTCGAAAGAAGATTCTGGCTCCTATCACCGTTACAAAGCTGATGAAGCCTATTTAATTGGTGAGGATAAAAGCCCAATCGATGCATACTTAGATATTGAAGGAATCATTGAAATCGCAAAAGCGAATGATGTTGACGCCATCCACCCTGGATACGGCTTCTTGTCTGAAAATGTCCAATTGGCGAAACGATGTGAAGAAGAAGGAATCATTTTTGTCGGACCTAAAGAAAAGCATTTGGAGATGTTCGGCGATAAAGTAAAAGCGAGACACCAAGCCGTTTTAGCGAATATTCCGGTTATTCCTGGTTCCGATGGCCCTGTATCAAGTGTTGATGAC
>JAEWMK010000058.1 GCA_023457235.1 Bacillota bacterium | reverse complement strand
TACAGCTTGTCTTTTAAAAGGGGAGTGGCTATTAACCGGTGACCTTGGCTATATGGATGAACAAGGCTATTTTTATATTGTTGACCGCAAAAAAGATATGATTATTGCTGGAGGCTTTAATATCTATCCACGTGAAATAGAAGAAGTCCTATATGAACATAAATCGATTAAAGAAACGGTAGTTGTTGGTATTCCTGACTCATACCGCGGTGAAACGGTTAAAGCCTAAATTGTTTTAAAAGACAATGAATCAGCAACGGAGGAACAGTTGGAAAGGCATTGCCGAGAATATCTTGCTGCCTATAAAGTGCCAAAGATTTTTGAATTTCGAAAGGATCTGCCGAAAACAGCTGTTGGAAAAATATTAAGACGTGTTTTAGTGGAAGAAGATAAAAAACCAACCTGAACAACTTAGTTGTTCAGGTTCATTCCAAATTGTTGGAATATTGACAGTTTTACGACACTACATTAAAATTATATATGAGTGATGAAATTTAGCATTAAATGTAAACGTTAGAAACTCTAGGGGATGGGGAGGTATTACATTAATGGGCTTTTTTACTGTACAAATTGAAGAGAAGGTTGCTACAATTACTTTAAACAGACCGCCTGCAAACGCTTTAGCGGCACAAGTTTTGAAAGAGCTTTCAGTTGTATTGGATGAAATGGAAACAAACGAAGATGTTAGAGTCCTCTTAATGAAAGGGGAGGGCAAATTCTTCTCAGCTGGTGCTGATATTAAAGAGTTTACAGAAATCGAAACAGCGCAAGACTTCAAAGAGTTGGCACAAAGGGGTCAACAAGTTTTCGACCGTATCGAAAGCTTTTCTAAGCCTGTCATTGCAGCAATTCATGGAGCGGCTCTTGGCGGTGGATTAGAGCTTGCGATGTGCTGCCATATTCGCTTAGCAGGCGAAAATGCGAAGCTTGGTCTGCCTGAACTACAATTAGGGTTAGTTCCAGGGTTTGCTGGGACACAACGATTGCCTCGTTTAGTTGGGATGCCGAAAGCAGCGGAGATGATGTTTACAAGTGAACCAATTTCGGGAAGACAAGCTGCCGAGCTTGGATTAGTGAATCATGCATATCCGGAGGAAAACTTATTTGATGAAGCAAATAAATTAGCGCAAAAAATTGCGGCTAAAAGTCCAATTGCTTTGAAAGCGTCGATTGAATTGATCCAGTATGCCAAAGGTGGATTATTCGAACAAGGTGTTGAAAGAGAAGCAACTCTATTTGGGGAAGTATTTGTTTCAGAAGACGCAAAAGAGGGGATTAATGCATTCCTTGAAAAGCGGACACCAGAATTTAAAGGACGTTAGTTTTTTTATCGACAAAAAATGAGCGATCGCTCAGGCAATATGACAGGATTCATACTATAGGGAGGGAAATTTGATGAATATTTATGTATTAATGAAAAGAACATTCGACACAGAAGAAAAGATTACAATCAACAATGGCAAGATCAGTGAAGATGGTGCTGAATTTATTATTAACCCATATGATGAATATGCCCTTGAAGAAGCTATTCAGCTAAAGGATAAACATGGTGGAGAAGTTACCGTTGTTACGATTGGAAATGAAGATTCCGAAAAAGAACTACGCACGGCACTAGCAATGGGAGCTGACAAAGCCGTATTAATCAATATTGAAGATGATGTTGAAAATGGAGATCAATATACAACAGCTGCAGTACTTACTGAATTTTTCAAGGATAAAGAATATGACATCATCCTTGGCGGAAACGTTGCAATCGATGGTGGATCTGGACAGGTTGGTCCTCGTCTCGCTGATGCATTAAATATTAATTACGTGACAACAATAACAAAACTTGATATTGATGGAAGTAAAGCGACAATTGTACGCGATGTGGAAGGTGATAGCGAAGTAGTAGAAACTACTTTACCGCTGCTTGTAACGGCACAGCAAGGATTAAATGAGCCGCGCTATCCATCATTACCGGGCATTATGAAAGCTAAGAAAAAGCCGTTAGAAGAGCTTGAATTAGATGACTTGGACATTGATGAAGATGATGTCCTAGCTAAAACTAAAACTCTTGAAATATATTTGCCACCAACAAAAGGAACAGGAAAAATCCTTGCAGGTGAACTAAGCGACCAAGCGAAAGAATTAGTAAAGTTACTACAAACTGAAGCGAAAGTAATATAGGTGGGGGGAGAAAGTTATGGCTAGAAAAGTATTAGTATTAGGGGAAGTTCGTGAAGGCAATTTACGTAATGTATCATATGAAGCGGTTGCTGCCGGCAAGTTAATTGCTGAAGGTGGAGAAGTCGTAGCAGTATTAATTGGTGAAACAGTTGCGAACTTAGGTGCCGCAATGATCCAATATGGGGCAGATCGTGTTGTCACTGTTGAAAATGAACAGTTAAATAATTATACACCTGATGGCTACGCTCAAGCATTGCTTGCTGTAGTAAATGCAGAGAATCCAGAAGGAATCGTATTAGGGCATACGGCTCTAGGAAAAGATTTATCACCGAAAATTGCTTCTAAATTAGGCTCAGGACTAGTATCTGACTGTGTCAATGTCGAAGTAACTGGGGGAAATATCGTTTTTACACGCCCGATTTATTCAGGTAAGGCATTTGAAAAGAAAATCGTAACAGACGGGGTTATTTTTGCGACGATCCGTCCAAACAATATTCAACCGCTTGAAAAAGACGAATCACGCACAGGTGATGTTACATCACTTACGGTTGATATCAAAGACTTACGTTCTATTATTAAAGACGTAGTCCGTAAAGCATCTGAAGGGGTTGACCTGTCTGAGGCGAAAGTAGTCGTAGCAGGCGGTCGCGGTGTAAAAAGCGCAGAAGGTTTTAATACACTGAAGGAATTAGCTAATCTTTTAGGTGGAGCTGTTGGAGCTTCACGTGGGGCATGCGATGCTGACTACTGCGATTATTCCTTGCAAATTGGACAAACGGGTAAGGTTGTAACTCCTGATTTGTATATTGCATGTGGAATTTCCGGTGCCATCCAGCATCTTGCCGGGATGTCCAATTCTAAGGTCATTGTTGCTATAAATAAGGATCCTGAGGCAAACATCTTTAATATAGCGGATTATGGTATTGTCGGCGATCTTTTTGAAGTTGTTCCCCTATTAATTGAGGAATTCAAGAAAATAAAAGTGAATGCTTAATAATAATTAAGGGAATATTGAAGGAGAGCAAAACATTCGCGTCGAAATACTTATAGTGATATACTCTTTTTATTAAATGTATTAACCGCAGGTTAAGGAGGTTTTATAATGGCAATTGTAAACGCAACAGATCAAAACTTTGAAACTGAAACTAGTCAAGGTACAGTATTAGTAGATTTTTGGGCACCATGGTGTGGTCCTTGTAAGATGATTGCTCCTGTATTAGAAGAGATTTCCGGCGAATTAGGCGATAAATTAAAAATCGTTAAATTAGATGTTGATGAAAATCCTGATACAGCTGCTAAGTTTGGGGTTATGAGTATTCCTACACTTCTAGTATTTAAAGACGGAGCTAAGGTAGATCAGTTCGTTGGTTTCCAACCAAAGGATGCACTTTTAGCTAAATTAGAAAACCATATTTAATAAAAAATAAAAAATAAGCCAGATATTTGGCTTATTTTTTTACTGTTTACAAACGGAGGTGATTTTCATGAACAATCATCTTAAGGAAAAACTTGTTCTCTTACCTGATCAACCAGGCTGTTACTTGATGAAAGATCGGCAAGAGACAATTATCTATGTCGGCAAGGCAAAAATATTAAAAAATCGGGTCCGCTCCTATTTTACAGGTTCGCATGACGGTAAGACGGCGCGCTTAGTGTCTGAAATAGAGGATTTTGAATTTATTGTAACCTCCTCAGAGTTGGAAGCTTTAATATTAGAAATGAATTTGATAAAAAAGTATGACCCCAAGTATAACATCATGCTAAAAGATGATAAAAGCTATCCCTATCTAAAAATAACATCCGAGAGACATCCACGGCTGCTTACAAAAAGAAATGTAAAAAAAGATAAGGGAAAATACTTTGGCCCCTATGCCAATGTTCAAGCAGCTAACGAAACAAAAAAATTATTAGACCTGCTTTATCCATTAAGGAAATGTTCAACGATACCTGATCGCGTCTGCTTGTATTATCATATGAATCAATGCTTGGCACCATGTGTGAAGGATATTTCGGAAGCGAAAAATAAGGAGATGGTCGATGAAATTGTAAAATTTCTAAATGGCGGCCATCAGGATATTAAAAAGAGTTTAGAAGAAAAGATGTACAAAGCCTCTGAAGATCTTGATTTTGAAAGAGCCAAGGAATATCGCGACCAAATTGCCCATATTGAATCAGTCATGGAAAAGCAAAAAATGAACTTGAATGAACTTGTCGACCGTGATGTTTTTGGATATACGTACGATAAGGGTTGGATGTGTGTTCAAGTATTTTTTGTTCGCCAAGGTAAATTAATTGAACGGGATGTATCACTTTTTCCTTTTTATAACGAACCGGAAGAAGACTTTCTTACTTATTTAGGTCAATTTTATTTAAAAAGCAATCATCTAAAGCCAAAAGAAATCTTTTTACCTGAAGAAATTAATGGTGAATATGCGGAAAAATTAGTTGAAGTAAAAGTGATTCAACCAAAAAGAGGCAAGAAAAAGGATTTAGTTGACCTAGCGATCAAAAACGCAAAAATTGCGTTAAAAGAAAAGTTCGCCCTAATTGAAAGAGATGAGGAAAGAACGATTAAAGCTGTTGAGAATTTAGGAAAAAAGATGGGAATTCCTACTCCACATCGTATTGAAGCATTTGATAACTCAAACATTCAAGGAACAGATCCTGTATCGGCAATGATCATGTTTGTTGATGGGAAACCGGAGAAAAAAGAGTACCGCAAATATAAAATAAAAAGTGTAGAAGGTCCGGATGACTACGCCTCAATGAGAGAAGTGACGAGAAGAAGGTATACAAGATTGCTAAAAGAAAATCTGCCGCTCCCTGACTTAATTATTATCGATGGGGGAAAAGGACATATCCAAGCCGTAAAGGATGTCCTCGAAAATGAATTAGGATTAGAGCTGCCCATCTGTGGCTTGGCAAAGGATGAAAAACACCGAACATCGGAACTGCTTTTTGGAGAACCGCTTGAGGTGATTGATCTTGGCAGGAATAGTCAGGAATTTTATTTACTGCAAAGAATCCAGGATGAGGTTCACAGATTTGCAATCACATTTCATCGCCAGCTTAGAGGGAAAACCGCTTTTAAATCAATTTTAGATGACATTCCAGGTGTCGGAGAGCAAAGAAAAAAGAAAATATTAAACCATTTTGGTTCAATCAAGAAATTGAAAGAAGCGACAATGGAAGAGTTGACAGCCCTCAATATCCCCAAAAATGTGGCTGAAAATATTATTAACCATATAAAACAAGATACGCAAGAAAAGGTGTCAGAAGAATAAAGAAAGTAAATAATTTTGTACATCATTGTCTAGCTCCAGCGCCCAGCGACTCGTAAACTTCGCTCATCTCCCTACGATAAGTCAACATCGATTCGCTAACGCTCATCGTGTTTCCTTTATCTCAGTCGATGTGCGCAAGTCTTATACGTCGCTGAACGGGCGCTTCCGCTTTTCTCATGAATACTATTCCCATTGTACGGTAAAAATAATAGTATTTAGTTTCTTCTTCTGCTGCTCCATTGTTTCGGCTTCTTTCCCCATTATGTTTTGCAACTGTTCGGCCAAAAAACCGGCCTCAAGCTGATAGGAGTATTCGGAGTCACGCGCGAAACGATTAACGATCAGATCACTTGTGAGATCGAATATTATTTCATTATTATTTTCTTTAGTAACTTTTAATGTCCCAAGCCCTGCTGAATCAAAGAAATCGATAATTTCCTGGATCGTTCCAAGTGGATGTTTACGAGCAAGGTTTTTTCCACCCCAATATAAAATGGATTTGTAATCCTTGCCTAGAATATCTTTTAATAGCGTTTCACGAACTAATTCATAGCCAAAGGCAGGAATTGTTAATTGTGTTAAATTTATATCATTGTTTTCTTTCAGCCGTTTATTAAACAATCAATACCACCCTTTCTATGTTTATTATTATCTTTTTTGCATAGGTTAGCAATAGGGTGTTTTATTATAGAAAATGTATAAAAAACGCATATAAATAATGAGGATATAAGTCGAATGCAGGAAAAATATGAAAGAAAATACAAGAAAATGAATTTTTCGAATCTTTATCTATGGGTGTTCTTGACGTGTTTTGTAGATGAGAGTAAAATGGACATGTCACAGATTATTCAAAGAAGGTTCACAAAATGGATGCTTCTTTGGAGCTTTTTTACATACGGGGAGGTAGGAAAACTATCGTTCTGTTTAGTAGTACTAATTTAAATCAATCTGATGAAAAGTATTAAGGGGGGGCAAAAATGGCAAAGGATCGTGAATTTTTAAACCGAAGACTCCATTCATTATTGGGGATTATTCCGGTAGGTCTATTTGTAGCGGAACATTTAATTGTGAATCATTTTGCAACAGGCGGAGCATCTGCATTTAATGCGGCGGCTGGATTTATGGGTAAGTTACCATTTGTCCATTTTCTAGAGGTATTTTTAATTTTTATACCATTATTATATCATGCGGTTTACGGACTTTATGTTGCATTTACTGCGAAAAACAATGTAAGCAGATATGGATTTTTCAGAAACTGGATGTTTTTACTGCAACGTGTAACAGGCGTTATCACATTAATATTTGTAGTATGGCATGTTTGGGAAACACGTATTGCGGCTGCATTTGGAGCAGAAGTAAACTTTGATATGATGGCTAATATTTTAAGTAGCCCAGTTATGTTAATTTTCTATATTGTGGGTGTACTTTCAGCTGTATTCCATTTCGCAAATGGTTTATGGTCATTCTTTGTAAGCTGGGGACTTACAATTACTCCTCGTTCGCAGCAAATATCCACTTATGTGACAATGGGTATTTTTATAATATTAACAATTATTTCACTTAGAACTATTTTTGCATTTTTAGATCCATCATTAGCAACTATGTAATCTGGGTCATTCTTAATAGTTTCGGATCAAACCAAATAGGGGAGTGAGTTATTTTGAGTAATGGAAATCTTGTTATTGTCGGTGGCGGCTTAGCCGGTTTAATGGCAACAGTTAAAGCTGCTGAGGCAGGGGTTCATGTTGACTTATTATCACTAGTGCCTGTTAAACGTTCTCACTCTGTATGTGCACAGGGTGGAATTAACGGGGCAGTTAATACAAAAGGTGAAGGCGATTCACCTTGGATACATTTTGACGATACAATTTATGGTGGCGACTTCTTAGCAAACCAACCACCAGTTAAAGCAATGTGCGAAGCAGCACCTGGTATTATTCACTTATTTGACCGTATGGGCGTTATGTTTAACCGTACTCCAGAAGGTTTACTTGATTTCCGCCGTTTCGGTGGAACACAGCATCACCGTACAGCATTTGCTGGTGCAACAACTGGTCAGCAGTTATTATATGCATTAGATGAGCAAGTTCGTCGTCATGAAGTGGCGGGACTTGTTACGAAATATGAAGGATGGGACATGCTGTCTTTAATCCTTGATGATAATGAAGAGTGCCGTGGTGTCGTTGCACAGGATATGCGTTCACATGAGATTAAAGCGTTTAAAGCTGATGCAGTAATTTTAGCAACGGGCGGCCCTGGAATTATCTTTGGTCGAACTACAAACTCAGTTATTAATACAGCTACAGCAGCTTCAGCTGCCTATCAACAAGGCGTTTACTATGCTAACGGTGAGTTTATCCAAATCCACCCAACTGCTATTCCTGGCGATGATAAAAACCGCCTAATGAGTGAATCGGCTCGTGGTGAAGGTGGACGTGTATGGACATATAAAGATGGTAAGCCATGGTATTTCCTTGAAGAAAAGTATCCGGCATACGGAAACCTAGTTCCACGTGATATTGCAACACGTGAAATTTTTGACGTGTGCGTAAATCAAAAGCTAGGAATCAATGGTGAAAATAGAGTGTATCTTGACCTTTCACATAAGGATCCTCATGAACTTGACGTCAAACTTGGCGGTATTATCGAAATTTATGAGAAATTTACTGGAGATGATCCACGTAAAGTTCCAATGCAAATCTACCCTGCTGTTCACTATTCAATGGGCGGTATGTGGGTTGACTTTAATCAAATGACAAATATTCCGGGTCTTTTTGCAGCTGGTGAGTGTGATTATTCTCAGCATGGTGCTAACCGTCTAGGTGCGAACTCATTATTATCCGCTATTTATGGTGGTATGGTTGCTGGACCAAATGCGGTTGAGTATATGAGAAATCGCAAGAAAGCAACTGATTCACTTCCAGAGTCAGTATTCGAAAATCAGCTTCGCGTTGAACAGGACAAGTTTAGTAAGCTAACTTCTATGACTACTGGTTCTGAAAATGCATACGTAATTCATAAAGAGCTTGGCGAATGGATGACAGACAATGTAACAGTTGTTCGTTATAATGATAGACTTCTTAAGACTGATGAAAAGATCCAAGAGCTACAAGAGCGTTGGGAACACATTAACATTAATGATACAGCAACATGGAATAACCAAGGTGTTATGTTCACTCGTCAATTAAAGAATATGCTTCAACTTGCACGCGTAATTACTTTAGGTGCTTATAATCGTAATGAAAGCCGTGGAGCACATTACAAACCAGAATTCCCTGACCGTAATGATGAAGATTGGTTGAAGACTACAAAAGCGAAGTTCACTGGTGAGAAAAGTGCACCTGAGTTTACTTATGAAGAAGTTGATATTTCACTTATCAAACCACGTAAGCG
>JAEWMK010000057.1 GCA_023457235.1 Bacillota bacterium | reverse complement strand
CCAAAAACTAATAATGGCCTGCAAAAAGAAAATCTAACGGTTACCCCGTTGGGAGCCAAAGAATTTAAAATAACCGCAAACGAAGATTCATCCTTTGCAAATGGGCTTACATTTTATATATTGCTGAACAACGTAGATATTGATAAAGGGTATGAAGGGCCAGTAAGGATAAGTTTTGAGGGACCAGCGGCAACGGGTTTTCCGGCTGGAGAAGTTATTGCAGCGATCGTAGTTACAAAGGGAACCGTACAACTTTCGACCGAAGGAATTGACTCTAGTAACTCAGATTTCTCGTTTCAATTAAGAATTAAAGAATTAATCTTGCAATCTCTTCAAAACGGGCAGAATTCAATAAAACTTAAATTGCCGAGCGGGTTTAAATGGAACGCCCCGGCTCAGGATTCAGAAACTGTTTACTACGGAGATACCATTGATTTTAGCTATACTGTAAATGAAAATGAGCTGACAATTCATGTGGATAGCAGTCAAACGACGAAAGCGTCAATGTGGGACATTCCGTTATCATTCACAGCTCAAGATGATAATCGTATTGTCCCTGGTAACATCTATGCCTATGTCAGCGGCTTAACTAAAACAGATGTGGATAAAATCAAAGTTGGCATTTATAGAGATTATGGGGTTTCAATTATAATCGAAAATCAGCTTCCTACTATTATAAGTGGGAAAACGGGTCAACGAATTTCAATAATAAAAATCAAAGAACAGGTTCCAAGATCAATTATTGTTGGCAGGTCATTAACTTTAACATTACCTGATGGTGCGAAGTGGGTTGCCGACGATACCGATCAAGATGGAATTAATCTTGGTGTACCACGAGTCCAGAGTGATGGTCGTACACTAAACTATACAATTAGTGGAACATCAACTGATGAGGCAACTCTTGAATTAGATCAGTTAAAGGTGGCTGTACGCCCAGGCTTTACTGGTAAATTAGGAGTTACGATTGAAGGAGCAGGAATTGAAAAACAAATATTAGAAGTTGCCAATGTGGTTAAGCCGATCTCCGTAACAACGACAACAGAACCGGACGTAGTTATAGGAAAAAGCGAACAAGCCATGGCTGATATCGTCATCCAAGAATCGGTAAAAGAGGCTTTGAAGAAAGACGGTGCCATCCAAATAACATTACCGAGTGGGGTTCAATTTGTTGAAAAACCGGACGTTCAAGTTACCGAAGGCAATCTCTATCTTAGACAAATAAGTTTAATTAATAATCAAACGCTGCAATTGTTGATAGATGCTGAAAGTACGAAGCCATCTGAAATTTCTATTAAAAATGCGAAGCTACGAATTGATCGTACAGTTCCTGAAGGTTCTATTGAAGCCGAGATAACGGGAACAGCCCTTATTGAAACTACTGGAACAACATCATTAAATGGTGTAACTTATGATTTATGGAAGTATGATAAATCATTAGGTAAAATTTCTGTTGCAAACGTTATTACCCCGGCACCTGGAAAACCAGTCCCTGATCAAGTTGAATTCAAAATTGGACAGAAGGCTTATTATATAAATGGTCAAGGAAAAACGATGGATGTCGCCCCATTTATCGAAAAAAGCAGGACCTTCCTGCCGATAAGATATGTTGCTATTGCTTTAGGAGTAGAAACTCATGACATCCTCTGGGATGATGAGGCAAATAGAGTAACCATTATAAAAGACAACCGTGTTGTTCAACTCACAATTGGCAGTAAAATAATGCTCCTTAACGGGATGACGATTCCAATGGACGTTCCAGCACAAATTAAAACCGGACGTACACAGCTTCCGCTTCGTTTTGTTGCTGAAGCTTTTGGAGCTAAAGTCGATTTTAATGAGAGAACAAGAACGGTAACAATTCAATAGGAAAATAATTTTAACCATCTTATTTTACAAGATGGTTTTCCTTTTTTTGTAAATTAATTGCAAGTTTTCTTATTTGTAAAAAATTTTTCTAATATTGTTGTAATTTGTCGAAAGTAGTTATACTATAATATTGATTTTGTACCTTTAATTCTAAGATAACGATTATAGGAGGAGATTTATAGATTATATGAATAAAAATCAAAATAAACGGAAGCGCTCAAAAAGTATCCGAACAAAATTTATCGTATCATTTTTAATAGTGTCATTGATTCCTTTATTAATAGTGTCCTTGTTAATTGGAAATTTAAGTAGTAAAATCACCATTTCCAAAGAGAAAGAATCAATGCATAGCCTTGTTTTGAGTAAAGCGCAGGCGATGGATGAATGGTTTCAGGCGCAAATGGCTGAATTACAACTAGTGGCAGAAACAGAGACTATTAAATCAATGGATAATGGACGGATTTTCCCGTTTATTTCAATTGTAAACGAAAGATCAGAAGTATTTGAGACTAATTTTATCGTTAATGCTAAAGGGACTGTTATTTCTCATACAACCCCGAAAAATATAGGCTCTGATTATAGTGACCGTTCCTATGTTCAGAAAGCATTAACAAAAGGGGAGTCATCCTACTCTGAAGTATT
>JAEWMK010000056.1 GCA_023457235.1 Bacillota bacterium | reverse complement strand
GATATAAGCCCCTTCTTTGCATAGGAATAGTACACCTTTTGCAATTTCTTCCGGATGACCAAAACGTTTTTGAGGAATCTTAGCTACGATTTGTCCGCGAATTTCCTCAGGAATTTCTAGAACCATGCTTGTTTCAATAAATCCAGGGCAAATCGCATTTACAGTTACATTTGTTTTAGCTAGTTCAAGTGCAAGAGATTTTGTAAATCCAATCAAACCAGCCTTAGCTGCTGAATAGTTTGTTTGACCGAAAGCACCTGTTTGGCCAATTACAGATGAAATATTAATGATTCTACCTGCGTCAGATTCAGAAAGATGTGGTAATGCTGGTGAAATAGTATTGTAAGAACTATTTAAGTTCACATCAATAACTTTTCTCCAATTTTCTTCAGAAAGCTTTTTAAATGAACTGTCTCTAGTAATACCAGCATTATTAACTAAGATATCAAGGCGTCCATATTTTTCAACTGCGGCATTTACTAGTTTAGCAGCTTCTTCAGAAACAGAAACATCCGCTTGAACAGCATAAGCTTCTCCGCCGTTTGCTTGAATTTGTGCTACAAGCTCTTCAGCTGCCTTGCTGCTGCTATTATAATTTAATACAACTTTTACCCCATTGTTAGCTAACTCTTTTGAAATAGCAGCCCCGATTCCTACAGCTCCCCCAGTAACGATTGCAACTTTACCATTTAAATTAATCATAATTATAAGTCCTCCCCCAATTTATGTAAGATTATTAATTCACCATTATTTTGCGTTTGCTTTTTCGGCCTTTTGATCCGCATTGGTTTTCGGTTCTTCTTTACTTTTTAGCTCCTCTTTAAGGAAGTTTAGAACCTCATCCAGTTTGCTGCCAATTTCTTTTACTTCTTTCTTTAATGAAACCATGTCCTTTTTTAAAGCATCTTGTGTGATCTGTTTTTCAAGATTTTCTTCCAATTGTTCTTCCATATCATCTATTTTTTTATCTAAATTGATAATAAGAGAAGAAAGACTGGCTAAATCCTCACGAGTAGGCAGGTTCATTTGTTCAAGGAATTGCTTTGTGTTTTTATCAGTCATATTTCTAAATAGTAAATTTCCTTCTAAAACCTTTCCCATCCATTCAGAAAACTCTTCAGTTCCGACTTTTTCATTAATGGCTGGCCCCCAATAATTTTGGACGTTTTTATAATAATCCTGCCACATCGCAAATGGATCATATGTTTTTTGGTTAGACATGTGTTGCACTCCCTTCCTTATTTCGCTCCCACATGTAGTTTAAACATGATTTTTGTCTAAAACAATTTAAATAATTCCAAAAATTTCTACATTCTCCGCAGAAAGTTTGCATAGTAATGTCGAACGGGAAATCCGTTATTCCCTAAAACACTGCTATATCAAGCGAAGGAAAACGCTATCAAAAAAAGACAAAAACCGCAATAATAGGTTAAAGGGTGGCAAAACCATAAATAGTAAAAGTTGACAATTTAAACACATAGGTGTAAATTACACATATAGTCAAAAACAGGTGATGAATATGGCAGAAAACACAAATCAAAAAAATAATATCGAAAAAGGAATAGGAGGCTCACCCAAAAATTTAATGGTGCCGTTTTTATTGTTAAGTTTGCGGGGGGGATTTGGCCTACACGGTTACAAACTGATTCAACAGTTAACCCAGCTGGGCTTTTCTTCTATTGACCAAGGGAATGTCTATCGGTTACTTAGACAGCTAGAGAAGGATAATTTAGTGAAATCCGAGTGGGATACAACGAGCAGTGGACCCGCTAAACGAATCTATTCTATAACCGATGTTGGCCTTGAATATCTTGATGTATGGGCCGAATCTCTGGGGCAATATCAAACGATGTTGGATAGTTTTTTTACGATGTATTCCAATATGTTCATGCCTCTCGTTCCAAAGGGGAAAAAAGAAGACCCTGATGAAAAGTGATACTGCAGTTTTGCAGCCACATAAAAAATTAATTTATTTAAAGGAGATGTTTTCATGTTTACGACGATGGATCAAACGAAAAAGATTATTGATACAATGTGGGTGAATTGGGAAAATGGAGTTCAACAAGTATATCGAACTCAAGAAAAAATTGGAGAGTTCTCTTTAGATGCTCTTAAAAAACAACAAGATATGATTTCTTCAATTGCTTTAAACCAAAAACAAGTAGAAGAAGAAATTAAAAATTCATTGAATGAAGCAATAAAGTTATTTAAAGAAAACAATGTTTATGGTAAAAATGATGAATTTGCTCAGCTATTTGATACTTGGAATGAAAAAATGATGGGCATCGTTAATCAAATGCAACAATTAACATCAACTCCGTCTAAAGCATTATTAACTTTGGCTGAACAATCACATGAGAGAATGTATGAAGCTGTAAAGCAAACTTTAGAAAATCAAAATAAACTGCATATGGAAACAACTGAGAAAATTGAAAAATTCATGACACAAATCAAAGAATCTCAAAACAAATTCGTTAGTGCTATTGAAGAACAAACAACAAAGACAGCAGAGAAGAGTCAGGCTAAAAAAAAGAACTAGAATTAATTGAAAAATCAAAAAACGTTAAAGAGCGTCTATTCGCAGATATAGAGATTGGAGATGCCGCTTCTTTCACGCGAAAAGTAACCAGTGAGGATCTTTTTGACTTTGCAGCATTAACTGGAGATGTAAATCCGATTCATCTTGATGGAGACTATGCATCCCAAACGATGTTCAAAGGCAGAATTGCTCATGGGGCTTTAACAGTAGGCTTTATTTCTACGTTACTTGGCACAATTTTACCGGGTAAAAACGTGATTTATTTATCTCAAAATTGCAGGTTTACAGCGCCAGTACGTATTGGGGACACAATTAGGGTAGTGGGAAAGGTAATAGACAAGCGGGCTGATAAGAAAATAATAACTATAGAAACGAATGTCTATAATGATCGGGACGAACTTGTACTTGAAGGAAGTGCTGTAGTCATGAAAAAGGAGCAGTAATATGCTTCTTTTTTTATTGACAATAATCTGTTAATTATCTTAATCTTAGAAGTAGAGTGAATTATCAAAAAGGTGAACATTATTATCCTTTTACAAGGTTGCAAAGAAAACATGCAATATGCAAAAGTCAGTGTGCTTGAAATTAAAGTTCAAAAAGTAGCTGTAGAGGTGAAAAATTTATGACAATTCAAGAATCTATTCAATCTGTTGAGAAGTCTCTTGATCAAATCATTGAAACAGTAGAAGGTTTATCAGAAGAAATCATCCGCAAAAATCCGGTTCCCGAAGAATGGTCTATTATGCAAATCATCTGTCATGTTGAAGAAGCACTTCCATATTGGATTGGGGAAATTGAAAATATTAAAGCAGCACCTGGAACAGAGTGGGGAAGACATTTCACCCATGCAGGCCGCCTTGCAGCCGTTGATGCAGCTGAAACTCGTGCGGTTTCTGACGTAATCGCAGGATTAAAGAGTATTAAGCCATTTGTGGCAGGGAAGCTAGCTGAACTTGACGAAGCAACATTAGCAATTGAATCACCTAGTCGAAATCCAAATTTCGGAACAAAACCTGTTTTCTTTATAGTCGACCATTTAATTGTGGAACATGCCAGCAAACACTTTGGTCAAATTCAGCGCAATCTATCAAAATTACAGTAAAAAAACGTAAAACGCTTGGAAAAATCCTTCCAAGCGTTTTTTTTGCGGCCCTATAATCAAATCCAACTCAAAATTTTATAATCCATTTTAAAAACTATTGAAATTTAGTGTCTCCAAAGGTAAAATTTAGGTAAATTTTATCAAAAAAGATGCTATGAAGAATCTCCTATATTTGGGCACTTGGGTGATTCAGAGCGAGTAGTGCAACCGGCTTGAAACCAAGTCGGTTTTTTGTGTATTCGAAAGTAAATTGGGGGAACGAATCTATGAAAATATTAATTGTTGAAGATTCAATGTTTGTACGAAATGTTATACGGAAAGTCATTCTTGAAAATATTCCAGATTGTGAAGTACTGACAGCTAATGATGGGGAAAATGGCTTCAATCTGTACCAAGAACATAAGCCGGATTTGATAACTTCAGATTTGTTAATGCCTAATTTAAGTGGCCAGGAAATGTTGAAAAAAATTAGAGAAATAGATAATGAAACGAAAGTTATTGTTATTTCCGCAGATGTTCAAAAAGCAACAAGGGATGAAATTGAGGAGCTTGGTATTAGTGGTTTTATTAATAAACCTGTAACAGGCGATAAAGTTGATTTGCTAATGAACCTTATAAAGGAGGCCCAACTAAATGTTGAATGAACTTCAGCGGGATTTATTAACAGAACTTGTGAATGTTTATGTAGGACAGGCAGCAAGTATGTTATCGGAAATGGTTCAACAAAAAATTGATCTAGCCATTCCGAAAGTTGAATTGGTCTCTACAACTGAAGTTAACCCTGAAGACCATAGATTTAATATTTTTATGAGTGAAGGGCACCTGATCACATCCTCATTAAAGTTCGGTCACGAATTTCGTGGAAAAGCAATCTTGATGTTCCCGATAGACCAAGCTAAAATCTTAGTAAATACATGCCTCGGGGAGATAACTTCAGCGGATATAGATTCGGATGCTAAAAGCTTGATGGATACCGATTTAGATGTACTAAAAGAGATCAGCAATGTGATCCTTAATGCTATTATTGGTGAGTTTGGTAATTTCCTTGGATTGAGACTTGAGTATGCGTTACCGGATATTGAGCTTATTTCTGTATCCAGGGGAGATAAAACAACATTCCTTCAAAATGAAGTCCACATCCTTATTTTACAAACTTCTTTTTCACTTGCTGAGACGAATATAAGAGGTGCAATCGTGATTGCATTAAGTATGGATTCAATATCTAGCTTGCTGAAAAAAATAGACGAATTATTGGAGGAAATTCATGGATAGTCTAGTTTTCCAATCCTTAGATAAAGTAAATGTTGGAATGGTCATCATAGACAAGAATTTAAATATTCTCCTTTGGAATCGATGGGTCGAGCGATTAACTGGCTTCAAGGCTGAAGATGTGATTGGGAAAACTTTAACAGAGGTTTGTCCGCGATTCAGGATGAAAGTATATTCAGAGATAATTCAAAATGTACTTTTTCATGGCCAAAGTAGATTTTGTTCAAGTACATTGCATCAAGCATTTTTCCTTCCACAAGATGTGACAGATGAGAACACTATTAAGCAGAACTTGCATATAGAACCACTGTATAAGGAAGACCTTACGTATGCGCTTATACAAATCAGTGATATGACGACAACGTATAACCGAGTTTATAAGTTGAAAAATTTAATTAAGGAAATGGAAGTCGAACTAAAAGAAATTCAGACTACTGAAAAGATTAGTAGACATCGGGCCATGCATGATTCTCTTACAGGTTTACCCAACCGTCTTTATTTCAACGATCGACTTGCATGGGCAATTAATTATGCACACAGAAACCGTGATAAACTGGGGATTATGTTTCTGGACCTTGATGGATTCAAGGAGGTCAATGATACATATGGTCATAAGGTCGGCGATATGGTACTAAAGGAAGCAGCCCGCCGTTTACGGGGATGCATCCGGAGTATCGACACTCTTGCACGACTGGGCGGAGATGAATTTACGGTTGTGTTAATTCAATTAAAAGATGAAAAAGATGCTTCGATAGTAGCTAGTAAGTTTTTAAAGGTATTTCAAGATCCATTCATAATAGATGAAAAACCAATAAAACTTTCAGTAAGTATAGGAATAAGCACGTACCCAAAAGATGGAGAGGAGCCTGCGGCGCTCATAAATAAAGCGGACACGGCTATGTACAAAATAAAAATTAAGGGTAAGAATGCGTTCGGCTTTGCAGAATAATGAAACATAACGGGGAGTTGTCGTTATGAAATTTAGAAGACAAGAAACGTTTCGATATCAGTTTGAAAACCCAGTTAATTGTTTATTTCGGATATTAAAAGTGGATAGTAAGGAACTTACTAGCAAGATTGGTAAGGCTTATGTCAATGACATTAGTGAGGGTGGCATAAAAATTTCAAGCCCCTTATCTATACCATTAGAAAATAAAGTAATAGAGATTGAACTTACCTTCAAACTAAATCAAGAAGATTTAGTATTAACAGGAACATTAGCGTGGAGAAAAGATAATTTCAACAATCAATACTCATATGGAGTTCAATTTACTATTGATGAATCCTTAAAGAAACAATTGATTCAGGAGTTAAAGATATATACAAAAGGTATAGCATTAATTAAGAAAAAAAAATGACCCAACATTAGGAATTAACGGGGAGAAAAATGAATCATAAAATATTAATTATTGAAGATGAAGATAAAATTGCAAGAATACTAGAGCTTGAACTAAAGCATGAAGGATATGAGACGGCAATTGCGGCTAATGGACGTGCAGGATTAGAGTGTGCCCTGAAAGAGTCATGGGATGTAATTATCCTTGATATTATGATACCAGAATTAAACGGGATTGAAGTATTGCGACGAATTCGAAAGTCTGATCAATTAACCTCCATTATTTTACTATCTGCCCGTGATTCTGTAATGGATAAAATAAATGGACTCGATCATGGAGCAAATGATTACGTGACAAAGCCTTTTGATATGGAAGAGCTATTAGCACGCATTCGAGTAATGATCCGAACAAAACAGCAGCTTCAACACAAACAGAAAAATGAGGATGAGTTCGTTTTATCCGATTTAATAGTCAATCTGCTTACTCGGGAGGTCATTCGCGGTGGTGAAAACATTGAGCTGACAAAAAAGGAATTCGATTTGCTGGCTTTTTTATTAGAGAATCATCACCATGTTTTGAGTCGCGAGCAAATTTTAGAAAAGGTTTGGGGTTTTGATTATCTAGGTGATACGAATGTTGTCGATGTATATATTGGCTATTTGCGGAAAAAAATTGATGCACCTTTTCGCGAGCCATTAATCCATACAATCCGCGGAGTCGGCTTTACGATCAAGGAGAATAACCGATGACCTTAAGGGCAAAACTCCATATTCTTATTTTGACTTGGACCATTATCATTCTACTTGTTGGTAATCTAGCTGTATATCTGTTATTTGTTGAAATGATTAAAGATAAAAAGGAAAACAGCCTGGAGTATATTGTAAGTACTATTGAAAACCAAGGTATTCCAATATCCGAGGCAGATGAAGCAATCATTCAAAAATTAATCCCGGAGGACAGTCTTGTTCGTATTATATCACCTACGAATGAGATCAAATTTGAGTATACAAATGAAAGTGATTATAGCAATATACCAGCTATCTTTTCGCAGCGGGAGGAGTATACCTACGATAGCTATGACGGTGATGAAATTATCATTTTTGCTACACCGATCTCAGTTTCAGGAGAGGTTTCTGTTTCCATCCAAGTCATTTCTGATTTTGAAGACGACCGAGAGGATATTCAAAACCTTTTGTATGTCCTCCTAACGGTTTCGGGGATTCTTCTTGTTATTTCGATCTTATTGAGTTTTCTGGCATCCTCTCTGTTTTTACGTCCACTTGCCCAGTTTATCAAAACGATGGAGGATATTCGAATAAG
>JAEWMK010000055.1 GCA_023457235.1 Bacillota bacterium | reverse complement strand
GCCATATTTGGGGCAGATGCAAACTGGGGTCGAATTATTTGTGCTGTTGGCTACTCTGGTGCTCCTGTTAATCCTAATTTGGTGGATGTTTTCATTGGCGACATTCAAATGTTAAAAGCAGGTCAACCCATTCCGTTTTCTGAAGAGGATGCCACTCTTTATTTAACAGGTAAAGAGGTAGTGATCAAAGTAAATCTTCATATTGGAGAAGGCGAAGGAAAAGCATGGGGTTGTGATTTATCTTATGATTATGTACGAATTAATGGTAGCTATAGATCGTAGCTGAAATTACATTGATTAAATCGGGAAAGGAAGAACAAATCTTGAACGATATTGTTTTAATAAAATGTGGGGGAAGTACACTAGAACAGTTGAGCAATGACTTTTTTGAAAGTATTGCAGACTTAGTTAAGCTGGGAAAAAAGCCGATCATAGTGCATGGAGGAGGACCTGCGATTGGTCAGATCCTAAACTCCTTAAATATAGAATCCGTATTCGTTGATGGTTTAAGAAAAACTACAGCAGAGGTAATGGAAGTTGTTGAAATGGTGTTAGCTGGCAAGGTAAACACAACAATCGTCGGAAAGCTTCAAAAAACAGGAGTCAAAACAATAGGCTTAGCTGGTGTGGATGGACAGCTTTTAAAAGCAAAACCAATCAATTTCGAACAGCTTGGCTATGTTGGTGAAATTGAACAAGTCAATGCAGACTTCGTTTTAGAGCTAATGGCAATTGGATTTGTTCCAGTCATTGCACCAATTGGGGTGGATGATGAGGACCAAAGATATAATATTAACGCGGATACAGCGGCCGGTGCTGTTGCAAAAGCGATTGGAGCAGAACAGCTATTATTTGTAACTGATGTTCCGGGCATTCTTAAAGAAGGTCAAATCATTGAGCAAATATCTCCAAGAGAAATTGAATTGTTAATAGAAGATGGAACCATTTACGGAGGAATGATTCCGAAAGTAAAAGCAGCGATTGATTCACTTACGGGTGATCTCCAGGAAGTAATCATTGTAAATGGAAAAGATACGAAAATCGTTAATGACGGACAAATTATTGGGACAAAAATAGTCAAAGAAAATGTCCCTTCATTTTAAAATAGAAGGTGAAAAAAATGGGAGCTTTATTTCCAAACTATGGTCGTTGGGAAATTGAAATAGTCGAAGGTCAGGGCACTAAAGTTAAAGATAGTAACGGTAAGGAATACTTAGACTTCGTTACCGGGATTGCAGTTTGTAATTTAGGGCACAGACCACCAAAAGTGCAAAAAGCGATTGAGGAACAGTTAAATAAAGTATGGCATGTTTCCAATCTTTTTCAAGCAAGCCATCAGGAAAAGGTAGCAGCCTTACTTACTGAACATTCATGCGGTGACTATGTGTTCTTCTGTAATAGCGGTGCTGAAGCGAATGAAGCAGCAATTAAGATGGCTCGAAAGCATACAGGAAGAAATAAAATTATTACATTTGTACAATCCTTTCATGGTAGAACATTTGCGACGATGTGTGCGACAGGACAAGAAAAGATTCATTCCGGTTTTGGAACTCTTCTAGAAGAATTTGTTTATTTACCATACAATGATGAAAAAGCGATTGAAGCCGAAATGGGTGAAGATGTAGCGGCAATCATGCTTGAAGTCATTCAAGGTGAGGGCGGAGTAAATGCCGCTAATGAAGCATTTTTGAAAAAGTGTGAGGAGCTTTGCCAGAAGTTTGGTGCTCTATTTATCATAGATGAAGTGCAAACAGGGATTGGCAGAACAGGAAAGGCATTTGCCTATCAACACGCTGGTCTTTCGCCGGATATCATTACTGCTGCGAAAGGTCTTGGAAGTGGATTCCCAGTTGGTGCCATGATCGGAAAGGCACATTTGAAGGATACATTTAGCCCAGGCACACACGGCTCTACATTTGGTGGAACCCCACTGGCAATGGCTGCAGCCAAAGCTACATTAGAGGAAATCTTTCAACCGGAATTTTTACATTCTGTAAGTGAAAAAGGTGAATATTTAAAAAATCAATTAAAAGAGCAATTAGCTGACGTTCCGTTTGTGAAGGATGTTAAAGGAGAAGGTTTGCTGCTAGGTATTCAGTGTGACCAAGACGTGGCACCATTCATTGCGGAAATTCACAAGCAAGGTCTACTTGTCTTAGTAGCCGGTCCAAAGGTTATTAGACTATTACCGCCATTAACCGTTACTTATGAAGAAATGGGTGAGGCAATTCGAATTCTTAAGAATACATTAACAAAATATAGTAGCCTTCCAATCTAAGGCTACATATTTTTTCGTTACGGATGAATAAAAATACCTTGTATGTAATAAATATACGCCGCGGGGGTGCAAAAGTTTGAAAGGTTACCTTGTTATAGAAAACGGGGATCAATTTGAAGGAAACTGGGTTGGCCAAATACCAGCTGAACCAATTGAGGGAGAAGTGGTATTTTTTACAGGGATGACAGGTTACCAAGAGGTCCTAACAGATCCTTCTTTTAAAGGACAAATCGTTGTTTTTACTTATCCGTTAATCGGCAATTATGGGATAAATGAAATTGACTTTGAAAGCGTGATTCCACACGTTTCCGGGGTTATTGTTAGTGAATGCAGCTTAGAAAGTCATCATTATGAGGCAGTTAGTACGTTTAGTGAATATTTACAAAAATGGAATATCCCAATGTTAACGAATGTTGATACAAGAGCAGTTGTTAAAAGGATTCGTACAACAGGTGTAATGGGTGGGCAAATGGTGGTGGAACCAGAGCAGGCAACCCTTGATCACTATACTCCAATTGAAGAGAAAATGTTAACAACTGAAGTTTCAACGACAAAAATAGAAACGTATGGTACTGGCTTATATCATGTGGTATTAATTGATTTTGGTTATAAAAAATCAATTGTTTCTTCACTAAATCACGCAGGTTGTAAAGTAACAGTTGTTCCATATAACACGAGCTACGAAACAATTGAATCATTAAAACCAAATGGAATCATGTTGTCAAATGGACCTGGAGATCCAATGCAACTAACAGTCTATTTACCTATTATTAAAAAGCTAGCTTTAAAATATCCAACATTAGCTATTTGCTTAGGACACCAATTACTTGGCCTTGCGTTCGGTGCTAATACGAAAAAATTAAAGTTTGGTCATCGTGGTGCGAATCAGCCTGTTATTGATTTAATAACGAAAAAAGTGTTTATGACATCACAAAATCACACATTTATTGTTGATGACAGCAGTTTAAAAGGAACTGGTTTTTCAGCAACATATTTAAATGTAAATGATAAATCGGTAGAAGGAATGACTCACGAAAGTCTGCCGATTATATCGGTTCAATTCCATCCTGAAGCACATCCGGGACCGAGCGACAGTTCTTGGATATTTACTGACTTTGTAAGCTTGATGAATAGTGTGAGGAGAGAAAAAGCGTATGCCTAAATCTAATGACATCCAGACAGTACTAGTAATCGGATCAGGCCCCATTGTAATTGGGCAGGCTGCAGAGTTTGATTATGCAGGCACGCAAGCCTGTTTAGCTTTGAAAGAGGAAGGCTGC